>CAYZHY010000069.1:0-8262 GCA_964477525.1 uncultured Geitlerinema sp.
CATCTGAGGGAAATATAACGGACCCATTTCCCATACTGTCTTTATGTTCTAAAGCACCATCGAGTACATAGGAAATAATTTCCATATCTCGATGTCCGTGGGTGGGAAATCCTCTAGCTGGGGAAATAATATCTTCGTTGATAACTCGCAAACTAGACACCCCCATGCGATCGCGATCGTAGTAATTTCCAAAAGAAAACGTGTGGCGGCTGTCCAACCAATCCAATTTAGTGGTACCGCGATCGCATTCCCGATAAATTGTTAACATAATACCTCCTAAAAGATAGGATTAGTAAGTTGGATTTCTATTCTATTATGAACTAAAGAGAAACAAATAACAATCATTGATTTTTTCTACAATTTGTTTCTCAAAAATCAACAATCGTAGAAACGTTAAATCAAAATGGACAAATTTGCTGGAATTCTGGCTTTTACACAAGTCGTCAATCATGGTGGTTTTGCCGCTGCAGCGAGAGAAATGGGATGTTCTCGGTCGGCGGTCAACAAACTCGTGAACCATCTGGAGAAAGAACTGGGAGTTCAACTATTGCATCGCACTACGCGACAAGTTTCTCCGACAGAGATTGGTATGGCTTTTTACGAACGCTGCAATGCCATCCTCGCCGATTTAGAAGCAGCAGAAGCTGCCGCCTCGCAGTTACAAACCGAACTGCGGGGAAATTTGCGAGTCAATGCTCCCATGTCGTTTGGTACGCTACACTTGTCAGAGGCGATCGCGGAGTTTATCGAACAACATCCACAGCTACGTGTAGAACTGACCCTCAACGATCGCTTTGTGGATCCCATCGAAGAAGGATTCGACGTAACGATACGAATTGCGGAATCTCCAGAATCGTCAAATTTAGTTGCCACGCAATTAACCACGGTTCCACGACACCTGTATGCATCTTCTGCTTATTTACAAAGATGTGGAACTCCCACCCATCCCCAACAGTTAAGCAACCATGCTTGTTTGCACTACGGCTATTTGGCTACTGGCAATCGATGGAAACTCACTGGTGAAGATGGAGAACATGTCATTCGCATTCAAGGAAATTTGTGTTCCAATAACGGTGAAGTTTTGCGAGATGCTGCCATTGCTGGCTTGGGAATTGCTATTTTACCGGACTTTCTTGTTGGCGAATCGTTGCGGCAGGGCACTTTACAAACGATTTTACCGAACTATCAAGCACCAGAAATTTCAATTTGGATATTGCATCCTGCTAGCCGACATTTATCTGCAAAAGTACGGATATTTGCTGAGTTTTTGCAAGCAAAATTTTGCGATTGCCAATCGTAGATCGGGAGGTAGGGAAATGGAAATACAAATCAATGTATGCATGTTAAGCAGTTTTGTTTGCAAATCAAGTAGGTTTTTTGTATAAAATTTACAAACAAAACATAAAAAGCGATCGGTCCCTTCAGCCAACGGATGTCGAAATCCACCACCGAACCCAATACCGATTTGCTACAGACGGGAAAATATTATTTACAGCGATTTCTACGTTAAAAGCCTTTTGCCAGCTATCCCATATTGATGCGGATTATTAATATTAAAAAGCTCAAATTTTTCTGTTTCGAGCTTACTGTAGCGATCGCAAGTTGCAAAAAGCCCAAGATTTGTTAAAAAACTGGAAAAAAGTATCGCAGAGCCTATAAAGATGTTGTAGGCCTTTACAGTCATTGGTAGACATAATATAGGATAGATAGCATCAAGTCAATTTTTATCTATGGTCCCCCTACGCAAATTTTCCCTAACAACTGCTGTTTTTGTTGCCATCACCTTCCCCACCTTGCCCTTGCTATCTTCTACCAAACCAATCGATACGCAAGCCCAAAATAGTCTCCTGCAAACCCACAATCAATACCGAGAAGAAGTAGGCGTATCTCCTTTGGAATGGTCGGAAGAACTGGCAACCAGCGCCCAAAAATGGGCAGAACATCTCGCCGAAATTGATACCATGGAACACAGCGAAAGCAACGGCGAATACGGAGAAAATATTTGGTCGGGAACCAAAGGCTATTTTTCCTGGGAAGATATGGTGAATGCTTGGGGAGAGGAAAAACAATATTTTATCCCCAATCGTGCCATTCCCAACGCTTGCCAAGGTAGCTGGCAGCAGTGCGGTCATTACACGCAACTAATTTGGCAAGATACCAAAGAAGTGGGTTGCGGTTTGGCGAGTAACGACCAACAAGAATTTTTGGTTTGCCGATACACTCCCCCCGGCAATGTTCGAGGAGAACAACCTTACTGAAACAAAAAACATTAAAAACCGCTGCCGCCTAAGTTATTACTACCACCGTAAGTACGTTTGCTCCACGTACCGGTGTTGTTTTTGCGGCGACGCAAGCGACTGCGTTTTTCATCGATATTGTGGAAAATCCAAGCGCCCCCGTATGCCAGGACAATAATAAATCCTATAATAGCACTGGCTGAGGGTCTTTTGGATACTTCTTGATTTTCCACCTGGGAAGGTTGGGATGGAGAAGGTTGGGGTGAGGTTTGCGGCTGCGGTGGTGGATATTGAGCGATGGCAGAATTACCGCCAGACAAATCTGCGGTTTCGGAGTTGGCTGTATTGTCGCTAGCTGGTTGTTCGCCAACGCCGCTTTTGGCTGGCAACACAGTCAGCGACAGGGAAAGCAAAAATAGGAAGCTATAACGGCTCCAACGTAAAACTTTAGGATGTGGCATAGCGAAAAAAATATCTACCAGACACCATGAGAAGTTCGATCCTCTGCAAGTTTAGCGCATCCAGCAAAATATCTCCAAAATTCCTATAGTTAGGTTTCCCCAAATGGCTTTATTTTTTTACTAGATGGCGAACTTGATACTGTTTGAGATGGGTGGTTTGTTGGTCGCCAGATTCTCCCATGGTATCCACTGTATGGCTAACTTCTACCCTAGCTGTATATTGTCCGGAAATATTTTGTTGGGAGTCAGTAAAATCTAATTGAATATCTGCCCAATCGCGATTTTTTCGGTCCATATCTAAGATTTTTCCCTTTTTTTGATAATTTAGCCACGCCCAGCCTTCTTGTATCCACATGTCGCGTTCGGCAATTTGTTCGATTTGTGTCAGTCCCGCCCAGCCGCGATAAAACGATCGCAAAGTCCCTACATCCCCCTGCCGCCAGATCAAGGTATCCAATATGCCTGGTTCTAAATGCCCCCAATAATGCCCTTCTGGTAAATCGATGAGGGTGGGGGCAAAGCGATGGCCGCCAAAGTGAGAGCATTGCCAAACACGGAGGTTGCCTGGAGAAGCGGGGGCATATTCGGAACGCAATTGTTTGTAAATGGGATAGCCAAAGCGAGAACAAGCCACATCTACGTTGCCGTGGGTACAAACCAGCAAGTCGCGAATGTGGTTGGTTTCCTGGCGAAATTCTTGGAAAGCAGCTAGTTGTTCTTGGTTGTTGTTTAATAGAGCGATCGCTAAATCGCTCACTTGTTCTGTCGGTACAATGTATTCTTGTTTTTCAAAGCGAGCAAAAAATAGACCCGGACGGCGATAGTGTATCAAACGCATCCAGCCTTGAGGAATATTTTGGGAGTATTCGCGATCGCTGGCAATGGCAAACGGTCGCATTTTCAAACCATCCCGTTCCATACGCTGTTTGGCTGTCGCCAGCATGGGTTGCAAGGCCGGAATTTCTCGCCAAAACTCCTCCATCCAAGGTGGTGGCGTTTCCAAAACAAACCACTGGTCGTAATTCCCCGCCGAACCAATGGGGTCTTCGCCATTGGCTTTCGAGACCACCGAACAAAAATGAGCTTCGCCAGACTTTGTAAATGGATTCATGGTTCGTTTCCTGTCACTTGTTCTACCGTTTTTGGGGTCCAAAACTCGACATTCCGTAAGGGTTTCCAAGCGTATCCTGCCAACCCAACCAAGACCAAACCTATAGAAGAAATGGTATAAAGCAGCGCCATGCCAGAACCGGCCCCAACGCCAAAAATACCTCCAAAAACGCCAGCCAGGGAACCTCCCGGCATCATCGCCGGTTCCAAGAAGCGATCGGCAATAACGCCTGCCAGCAATTTCCCCAACGGCGGAATGGCTCCTACAATCAAAAACCCAATGGAAAATACCCGTCCTTGGAATTCCGGTTCTACTTGAGCAAACAAAATGCTTTGTCGAGTACCGTAAATTGTAGGAAAATGCACGGAAGATAAAAATTGTGTGGGGATCCAAACCAGAGGCGATCGCCCCAACCCAAAAACAATCTTACTCAAACCTGCCCCTACCATGCCCAGCAAAAACCCATGAATTTTGCGTTTGGGACCACCCCAAACGCCAACCAACACCGAACCCAAAATGCCACCGATACCAGCAGCTGCTGCCACCGTGCCTAAAACCTGGGCATCGCCGCCAGAACGGGCTAAAATCATGGGCGAGTACAACCCCTTACCAATATCGTGGATGAGTTGGAACAAAGCTGTTGCCCCTAGCAAAGCTAACAAACTCGGGTTGGCAAATACGTAACGGAAACCCAGCATCAAGTGATGCCAGAAATTGGTTTGAGAAGCTGTATGGTTGGACTTTTGAGGATTCCCACTGGGAGAAGGAATGGTAACCGTCACTACTGTCGCCACGGCCAAAGCAAATGTCCCCAAATCGGCGGCAAAAATACCAGCCAACCCCACTGGTTCGTAGAGATTGCCTGCCAGTGCCGGTGCTAGGATAACTGAACCGTAGTGCAAGATGGAACTCATGCCGCCAGCGCGCGTGTATTGCCCTTCGGGAACTAATTGGGAAATCGATGCCGTATAGGCCAGCTGTTGCAACTGCGAAAATGTCCCGTTAACAGCTCCCGCAAAAAAGAAATGCCAAACCTGCAAGCTGCCCACCAGATAGAGCAGCAATAGGGAAACCACAGATAAGGCAGCCACCGTATCCCCCAATAAAATTAGGGTTTTGCGATGCCAGCGATCGACCAATCCCCCGGCTAGGGGAGACACAAGAACCCGCGGCATTTGTGCAAATAAGGCGACCAGGGCCAACGCCGTTGCTTGTTGCGTTTGTTCCCAAACCCAAATGGAAATGGCAAAATGACTCATGTGGCTACCAATCGCGGAAACCAGCTGACCGCTCCAGATAATATAAAAAGAACGGGTATGGTTGGAACTTGTTTTAGGCTGGTGTTGGCTCATTCTACCAAATACTGAAATAGGTCGTCGATAACAGCGTTGGCAGCAATCGGTCCCCTGCCAATCCAGTAACCAGGCACTTCGTAGACTTTCCCAGCTTGCACGGCATCCAATTGCGACCACAAGCGATCGGATTGCAATTTTTGCAAAGCACTTTCGGCTTCGTCGCCTAATGTCCAGACAAAAATCACATCCCCATCAGCAGCATCGAGCTGTTCTCGGGATACTTCCGACCACAAGCGGTTTTGGTTTTGAGCGGGAGGGCGTGACAACCCAGCATCTTCTAGAATGCGACCGACAAACGAGTCTTTTTGATACAGACGCACGCGATCGGGGAAAATACGAATTACCGATATTTCTAACTCGTCTGCGCGATCGCCCAATTGTTGTTGCAATTTGTCCAAGCGATCGCGGTAGTCTTGCAACAGTTGGTCGGCGGCTTCTGGCTTGCCTAAGGTTTCGCCCACCAGTTGCAACTTATCTTTCCAATTAGAAGAACCGCTTTTGCCCAACAAAACCGTTGGTGCCACTTGAGACAGCAAATCGTAGACCGGTTCTACATTTTTGCCGCCTACAATCAAATCGGGTTTGACAGAAGTAATTTGTTCTAGGTTTTGCTGGGTGGGAGAAAGCTTGGTTACGTCTTGGCCCTGCAAGCGATCGCGCAAATGAACCGGAAACTCGCCCGTATTTTCATTGTACAAAGCAGCAACCGGCGTCACCCCCAACGCCAAAACGCTATCGAGAGCAATATTATCCAAAGCCACCACCCGTTCTGGTGACTTGGGAACTTGGGTGGTTCCAACTGCATGTTGAATCGTGCGCGTGGCTTGGGTAGATTCGGTCTGGGAGGGTGATTCGGCATTTTGAGGAGAACCGCCACAACCGGTGATGGAAAGAGAAACAGCCAAAAGCAAACCACTCAAAACCCCACTTGGAAATTTATACATCAGCCATTTTTTTCCTTGCTTCATATCTCACCATTCGAAACTGTATTCCACGCTCAACGTACGACCCAACGCCGCCGCATTGCGACTGTTTTCCGACTGCAACTGGGAATCCACCGGGAAATACTGATTGTCCAATAGATTCTGAATACCAAGTTGGAGGGTTCCCGGTCCCACATCCAACTGGCTAATGTAATCTAACGTAATGTAACCATCAATATCGCGATCGTCGACCCCATCGTCAAACGCTCTATCTCTACCGCCAACCGCCAATAATTGCAGGCGATTGCGCCAGGTAGGCAACGTTTGATTGTCCACATAAGCCGTAATTTTCCACGGTTGAACTTCCCGGGTACTCAACGCCACAAATCCTTCATCATTGCCTTCAGGATTGCTATCGCCTTCCACCCAGGTCACCGTGGTTCCCACTTGCCAATCTTGGGAAGGCTGGTAATCCAGACTGGCTTCCAAACCATACGTACGGGTGGGAGAACGTTCCAACTCCAAAAACGGTCCTTCATCGCTCTGACGAACATTCTCTCCCAAATCGGAATAAGTAAAGAACCCAGCCAACGAAAACTGTACTTGATCCCAATTGCCTCGTACGCCTAGTTCGTAGTTATCCACCACCACAGGCTCAGTAACATTTACAAACTCGCTCACGCTACCAGCACCTCGCGGCGGAATGCGCAAAGCACGACCGAAATCCGGTGCCGAAAACCCTTGGGCAAAGTTCGCAAACAAACTCAGTTCCTCAGTAAGGTCGTAGACAGCCCCCACGTTAAACACCACATCGTCAAAATCAATGTCGCCGCCTTCCACATTTTCCACAGCATTACCTGCTCTGGTTAAAGCAATATCGCCGAGAACGTTGTAACTGTCAGCAAATACCTCAAATCGCTCGAAACGGACGCCACCGCTTAACGACAGCTTTTGCGTGGCATCCCACTGTAACTGTCCAAACAAGCCCAAGGTGTTCAAATCGTAAGATGGGGCAAAAAATTCTTCGTCTACCTTGTTAAAGTCGGTGCCACCG
This sequence comes from uncultured Geitlerinema sp., assembly GCA_964477525.1. GTDB lineage: Bacteria > Cyanobacteriota > Cyanobacteriia > Cyanobacteriales > PCC-9228 > PCC-9228. The sequence goes on from CAYZHY010000069.1 coordinate 7,142, forward strand.
CTTTCGTCGAAGGCTGCAGCATTAAAAATGTCGATTGGGTTTTCCACGGATTCTTCTACATAATCTGCGCCCCAAAATAAGTTAGCGTTTTCAAATAGGGGCGTTTCTACTTCTAGGCGCAAGCCCAGTTTCTCGGAATCAATTTCCGTACGGGAAACCGATTGAAAAATTGTATCGCGGTTATCTCGGGGAATCGTACGGGTGAGCGATTCTTGGAAAAAACCTTGCAAGCTAAATTGACTGCCCAGCAAATCGTCGTGGCTGTACTTGAGATTGACCACCGTCTCTTCGCGACCGGGAAGTTCGTCAAGCTCCAAATCTCCCGTATCCAAAGCCCTAGCGGTTTCCCGTTGTGGCGTTTCGTTGACGCTGGGATCGGAAAGAGTAGGCACATTCTGCTTGTCGTCGAAGTAGTTCGCCGAAACTTGCAGCCGTTGGTCTTCGGTAATATCGACACCCACTTTGCCAAATAGGTTGAGGGTTTCCAGATTGTCCAATCCTTGGGAACGACCAATGGGAATCAAGTCGTTGCCGGCATCGAAGGCATTGCCAGTGCCTTCAAAAGAGGCTGTGAATGCGTAGTCTACAGAACCCAGATCCCCGGACAGACTTTGGCTAATCCCGCCACCAAAACTTTCGGATAGGTCGGATAGAGACAGGCGAGGTCCTAGGGAAATACTGGTGCGACCTGTGATGCGTTCTCGAGCAGCTTCGCGGGTGATAATGTTAATCACACCACCGGTGGCATCGGAACCAAAAACGGCTGTTGGTCCGCGAACCACTTCAATGCGTTCGATGGCAGACGGATCGATGCTTCGCAATCCTTGGAAGTCGCGGCGATTGCTGTTGAGGGGAACGCCGTCGACGGAAATAAATGGCTGGCGACCTCGGATGGATTGGGTCCGTGTGGAAGCACTTTGGGTGGGTGGTCCCATACCAGGAACGGTTCTGCCTAACAGGTCAGGTAAGTTCGTGGAAAGTCCGGATTGCTCTTCAATGTCTTCCCGGGTAATGACTGTGGTGGAACGAGTTACGTCTTCCTCTCTTTCTTCTGTTCGTGTGGGTGTGACGATCAGCCTGATAGGTTCTCCGGGTTCTGGTTGGGTTTCTGGTTGGGTGGG
>CAYZHY010000069.1:8362-17549 GCA_964477525.1 uncultured Geitlerinema sp.
TTCTGGTTGGGTTTCTGGTTGGGTGGGAGTTTCTGGTTGGGTGGGAGTTTCTGGTTGGGTGGGAGTTTCTGGTTGGGTGGGGGGTTCCTCCTCTTGCTGAGCAACCGGCGTACCGGTATCAACGGCGAGGGTTAGCCGTTCTTGTTTTTCTGTCAGTTGCACGTTGGGAACTTGCTGGGTGCCCCTCACCAGAATGCGAATGCTGTTTTGGTTTTGTTGGATGACTTCAATCGCCGCGATGTTGGCTGTAGGGTTTTGGCGGCGGAAGCCTTCTGAGGATTCGCTTTGCAAGCGGGTGTTGAGGATGTCGATGGCGACGGTATTGCCAAATTGGGTTTGAAAGGTGCGTACTTCACCCACCGAAGAGGTTTCTAGAACAATCTCCACGCCTTGTTCGGTTTCGTTTAAGCGCACGCCAGTGACAGAAATGGTATCTGCAACGGCCTTCGGCGTTGCGAACAAAATCGTCATGCCGGCGCAAAACCAAGCGATAGAACTGTTGTATGTATTCACGTCTTAATTAACTCTCCTTATCGACAGCATGCAACTGATTAGCAAAATACTTGGAATCCAGAAAAACTAGAGGTTGGTCCGAGGTGTTTGTGGAAAACTAGTTTCAATAACGGCCAGCTAAAATACAAATATTTTCAATTAGCTGGGCGGTTGCTTGCTTGGCAATTGTTGCTAATTAGTACCATTAGCAAAAAGCGAAAGTCAACCCACCTGTAAATGAAATTTTCTACGAAGTTTGGCTAAAACGCCCCAAATAAAAGACTTATAGCGTTTATATTGCTGTCCAAGCGCACGCTCTACTTCAGGTTTGCTGCGGTTGCCGAGGATTTTCCTTTCCAATCAATTGAAATTTTTTACGAAAACTATTGCAAATCTATTTTGATAGATATAGAATACCCGTAGTTACCATCCCAGCTACCTAGGTTGGATTCTACATTTGGATCTAATTGGTTGGGCACGTTGGCTCGATCGTGCGAAACAGAAACGTCAAAACAAAAGCGCGATCGCGCCTTACTTGTTTTTTGTATTTAGATTGGGCATCTACCCCATATAAACTACCGAATCCATGAACGCTAAGTACAGCACCAGCTCATACCATCACTCGGTATCAACCCATCAACCCTGTGACGAGGAGGGTCAAGCTCAGGGCATCGCTACCACCTGGGTCGATTTACTGCAATACAGGGCCCAAAAACATCCCCGTCGCCTGGCATATATCTTTCTTGAGGATGGAGAGACCGAAACCGAACGGTGGACTTACGCCGACGTAGACCAACGCGCCCAAGCGATCGCAGCCCATTTACAAAAAATTGCTCCCATGGGAACGAGGGCTTTGCTGTTGCACCCGCAAAGCCTAGAATACATTGCTGCCTTGTTGGGATGTTTGTATGCCGGCATAATCGCTGTTGGGGCTTATCCGCCGCGACGCAACCAACATTTATCCCGGTTAAAAGCGATCGCCAACAATTCTGGTGCCACTCTCGCCCTGACCGCAGCGACCCAACAAGCAGATTTGCAAGCTAGATGCGCGCCTGTGCTGAGCTCTGCCGAAGCACAAGAACCAGAATTTCCCTCCTTGCATTGGCTGGCTACCGATACCATCGCCACTACCCAAGCCAATCAATGGCAGGCACCGCCTATCCAAAAAAATACGCTGGCGTTTTTACAATACACCTCGGGTTCTACAGGAAATCCGAAAGGGGTCATGGTCACCCATGAAAACCTACTGGCAAACGAACGTATTATCCAACAGGCCTTCCAAAGCTCCGAACGTACCCGTGTTGTGAGTTGGTTGCCTTTGTTCCACGATATGGGGTTAGTAGGAAGTGCTTTACAAAGCCTATACATAGGCGGACATTGTGTTTTGTTTTCGCCAGTCGCTTTTCTGCAAAAGCCGGTACGCTGGTTGCAAGCCATCCATCGCTACCGCGCTACTGCCAGTGGGGGTCCCAACTTTGCCTACGACTTGTGCGTGCGCCAAATTTCTCCCCAGCAACTAGAATCCCTTGACTTAAGCTGTTGGGAACTTGCTTTCAATGGGGCAGAACCCATCCGCGCCCAAACCTTGCAAAAGTTTGCCAAAACCTTTGCCAGGTGCAATTTTCGCAAGTCCGCTTTTTACTGTTGCTACGGCATGGCGGAAACAACGCTGCTGGTCTCTGGGGCAGAGAAAGAAAGTTTGCCGGTGGTTCGGCAGGTAGACCAGCGTTCTCTGCAAGCCAACCGCGTTCAATCCCCCGAAAGTCCCGAAAGCGCCAAAGAGGTAGTCAGTTCTGGAAAACCCCGTTTGGACGGCCAAGTAGCAATTGTCGATCCCACTTCTGCGGTAATGTGTGCTGATGGCGTTGGCGAAATTTGGGTTTCTGGCAGCAGCGTGGCACAGGGATATTGGAACCGACCCACCGAAACCGAACAAACCTTCCGTGCCTTTCTAGCCGATACGGGAGCTTGTGCTGAACTGCATCGAAGCAAAGGGCCTTTCCTGCGCACTGGAGACTTGGGGTTTATACAAGACGGCGAACTCTTCGTGGTGGGTCGCCTGAAAGATACCATCGTCATTCGCGGTCTCAATTACTATCCCCAAGACATTGAGCTGACCGTGGAACAAAGCCATCCGGCGCTACGAGATGGTTGTGGGGCAGCTGTTTGTGTGGATATAGAAGGCGAATCCCAACTGGTTATCGTACAGGAAGTAGAAAGGCGATTTTTGCGGGATTTACCCGTAACGGAGATTGTGCGGGCCATTTGTCGTGCAGTGGCTGCGGAACACGAGCTGCAAGTCTATGCGATCGCGTTACTCAAAACAGCCAGCCTGCCCAAAACTTCTAGTGGCAAAATTCAGCGCCGTGCTGCCCGGGAAGGATTTCTCGCGCAAAGCTTATCGGAAGTAGCGCGTTGGTATCGTTCCCAAGGGTTCGGCGATGCCAACTCGGAAAATACGCAAGCCGATACCACAGATCGTCGCCTGCGCCGTCATATAAGCGAAGTTTTGGGTGTGCCTTTGTCGGAGTTGGAAAACGGACAGCAAGGCCTTTTGGAACTGGGGCTTGACTCGGTCAGTTCGGTAGAGTTGCGCAATAGTCTGCAGACCAGCTTTCAAGTAACACTACCCGCCACCCTAACCCTGGAATATCCTACTATTGACGATTTAATTGCTTACCTCAAACAGCAAATCGCAAACAAAAAGGATAGCACGCAACGCCCTGCTTGCAGTGAGCGAAGCCGAACTGCCCATACCTCTATGACACAACTGCCAGAATCCATTGCCCATCTTTCCAGTAGCGAAAAGCGATCGCTGCTAAAAAAATTGCTACAAAAACAGCTCGATGAAAACCGTACCTTTCCCCTTTCTTTCCCGCAACAGCGATTGTGGTTTCTCCACCAACTGGAACCGGACAACCACGCTTATAATATCCCCGTTGCCGCTCGCTTGCATGGGAATCTCGATGCTGTTGCCTTAGAAAAAGCCCTCCAGGAAATCTTGCAAAGGCACGAAGTTTTGCGTACCCGGTTCGACACCAACGAACGGGGAGAACCAGTGCAAATTATCAAGCCAGAAGCCTCCCTGTCGCTTCCCGTTATCGACCTGCGCCAGGAGAAAGCGCCAGAATCCCTTATCGAACAGTACACCACCAAAGAGGCACAGCAACCTTTTGACCTGCAGCAAGCGCCCTTGGTGCGTGCTAAGCTCTTACGAGTGAGCGATGCCGAACATGTGGTGTTGCTCACTTTACATCATATTGTCGCCGATGGTTGGTCCATGGGCATCCTGGTCAAAGAAATGGCAGCCCTATACGAGGCCTTTTCCCAGCAAACCACTCCTTCTTTGCCAGAACTTCCCATTCAGTACATCGATTACGCCGTTTGGCAGCGACAGCACCTACAAGGGGAAGCTTTGGAATCGTTGCTTGCCTACTGGCGACAGCATATCGGTGGCAATCCGCCGACCTTGCAGCTACCTAGCGATCGCAATCCCCAACAAGAATCCTCAGAACAACAGCAAGGGGCAACCCTGCCCATGTCCGTAAGCGCCGACCTCTTGTCTCAATTGGAAGAAGTGGCTGCTACTGAAGGCGTAACCTTATTTATGTCCTTGCTGGCTGCTTTCAAAACTCTGCTTTACTGTTACTCGGGACAGGAAGATATCTTGGTGGGCACCGATGTAGCCAATCGCCAGCGTTCCGAAACCGAGAACTTAATTGGATTTTTCGTTAACCTGGTGCCTTTGCGAACCGATATATCCGGGCAACCCAGCTTTCGGACCTTGCTGCAAAGAATACGCCAAGTGGCGTTGGGTGCTTACGCACACCAAGAATTGCCCTTTGAAAAACTGGTAGAAGAATTGCAGCCGCAACGCCAAGCCGGGGAAACGCCCCTGGTGCGATCGCTGTTTGTACTGCAAAACACGCCAATGCCAGCGTTTCAAACCTCACCATCTCTCGTGCTGAGCCCAGCCGAAGCATCGGCCAACGCCGGACAAGGTTTAACCATGAGTTCGGTAGAAGTCAACGACCAAACCTCCAAATTCGACCTCAGCCTTTTTGTAGGGAAAAAACAAGGAAAACTGGTAGGCAATTGGCGATATCGCGCCGACTTATTTTCCCAGAATCGGGTGGAACAATTGTCCCAAAATTTTGTGACTTTGCTAGAGAAAATTGTTACCAATCCCGACACGCGATTGCCTCAGTTCGCTAGGTCAATTCAAACCAATCAAATGTCTGCTTCTTCTTTTCCATCTAAAAAATCGAAAACCAAACAGAAAAAACCACGTTTGTCCCGAGGCAAATTCCAAAAAATCCAACCCCAAGCGATCGCATCTCGCGGCGAAGATTTGGTGCAAGCCAGTTACCTGCCCCACTTACAAGAAAGGGCATTTCCTTTGGTATTGCAACCCAATTTTGCTGAAGTCGATCTGGCAGAATGGGCGCAGCAAAATCGCTCCTATTTGGAACAAAAACTGCTTCAACACGGTGCCATTCTCTTTCGTAATTTTTATACCCAATCCGTAGAAAAATTTGAAAGGGTAGCCAGTTCCATTTGTCCCAATCTATTTGGCGATTATGGCGATTTGCCCCGACAGGATGTCAGCGATCGCGTTTACGGTGCTACGCCGTATCCTGCCGATCGTTCGATTCTGTTCCACAATGAAAGTTCGCACATGCATTGCTGGCCGCGCAAAATCTTTTTCTGCTGCTTGCAAGCCGCTTCTCAAGGAGGCGCTACACCCATTGTTGATTGCCGCCGAATTTATCAAAAATTAGACCCGAAAATCCGGGAGAAATTCGAACAAAAAGGATTGATGTACGCGCGCAATTACCGCCAGGATATGGATGTTAGCTGGCAAGAATTTTTCCACACCGACGACCCCTCGCAAGTAGAGAAATATTGTCGCCACGCTGGCATTGAATTTGAGTGGAAAGAAGGCAATTGTCTGTTTGCGCGACAGCAGGCACCGGGGGTTATCCAACATCCAGAAACTGGCGAGAAAAGTTTCTTCAATCAAGTGCAATTGCACCATATTGCCTGCTTGGAACCAGCAACGCGGGATTCTCTACTTTCCCTGTTTGATATTCCCAATTTACCGCGCCATGTTTTTTACGGCGATGGTACAGCCATAGCTGACGAAGATGTGGCTGCCATTCGGGATTTGTACGAACGAGAAGCCTGTCGTTTCCAGTGGCAAGCTGGCGATATTTTAATGCTAGATAACATGCTAGCTGCCCACGGACGCGATCCCTATGCTGGAGAGCGCAAAATTGTCGTTGCTATGGGCGATATGATTTACCAGCAAGATATTTACCCTGTTGCTTCTAAATAATAATTTCCAAAACCAATTTTTGATAACTTTCTACAAAAGAGATATACCTATGCTAGCCGAAGAAACCATTCAAGGATATTCCCTTTCACCACAACAAAAACATCTTTGGGATTGGCAACAGCTTGCAGTGAGCGAAGCCGAACTGCAACAAAATACAAATTTTCGGGCAAAATGCCTGGTTGCCATCAGCGGCCATCTCGATCGCGATCGCCTTTATGCCAGTATCCAATCTATCTGCAGTCGCCACGAAATTCTCCGTACCACATTTCAACGCCATGTCGGGATGCAATATCCCTTACAGGTGGTTTCCGAAAACGCCACGTTTGACTGGGAAATACGGGATTTACAGGAATTGAATTCCGAGCAGCAACAGGCTCAAATCGAGCAAATTGCCAACGCCCCAGCTAGCCCCAGCGAAAATCCCTTACAGGTATGGTTGTTGCCCACCTCACCAGAGAAATATTTCCTTTTGCTCAGCTTACCAGCACTCTGTGCCGATCGCACAACCTTCAATATTTTGGTTGCCGAACTAAGCGATTTGTATGCTACCGGCGGTGAAAATATTCTTCCAGAACTTGCGCTGAGCCAGGCCGAAGCGCGCCGCCCTGAGCCTGCCGAAGGGTCAGAAATCGTTCAATATAGCCAAGTTTCTCAATGGCAATACGAAATTCTGTCCGAGTTTAAAGCAGAAACAGGGGAAGCATACTGGCAGCCCAACCATCTCGAACGGTATAGCACACCTGAGATTCCCAAACCAGAAACGCCCAAAAGTCAGGAAGGTTGCGATCGCTACTCCCTTCATTTAGAACCGGAATTGGTAGAAAAGTTGGAGCGGACTGCCCAACACTATGACAGTTCCCTGGAAGATTGGCTATTTGCCGCTTGGCAAACCCTCCTGTGGCGAATCGGCGGAGAACGCCCCCTGCTTACTTGCTACGGTAGCGACGGCCGACCTTACCAAGACTTAGATGAAACCATGGGATTGCTGGCCAAATGGTTGCCGGTTCCCATAACCCTCGATGGCAGCTGGCCGTTTTCGGAAACGCTAGAATATGTCCGAGATGCCCAACAACAGGTACTAGATTGGCAAGATTATGTCGTTGCCGGCGCTACACCTCTATCCAGCTCCAATTCTTTGCCAGTTGGTTTTGAGTTTCTAGAACAGCCTTCCATTTCTGCTTGCAGTGAGCGAAGCCGAACTGCTTGCAGTGAGCGAAGCCGAACTGCGGCCAATCTCACGTTTGAGGTCCAACGCATCGAAACCACCAGCGAGCGCTTCGGAGTTTGTCTCTCTTGCCATCGCCATGCCAACGGTCTGGATTTCGTTTTCCATTACCAAGCTACTACCTACGCCGAAGCCACCATGGCCCGTCTGAGCCGTCAGTGGCAAACCCTGCTAGAAGGCACGGTAGAAGCGCCAGATCGAGCCATCGACCGACTGCCCCTGCTCGACGATCGCGATCGCGAACAATTGCTGGTAGAATTCAACCAAACCCAGCGGGACTTTCCTAGCGACAAATGCTTGCACCAACTGTTTGAAGAGCAAGTAGAACGCTGTAGCGATCGCGTTGCCCTGCAATTCGAGCAAGAACAACTTACCTATACAGAACTCAACCAACGCGCCAACCAACTAGCCCATTACCTGCAGCAAGAATTTGGGGTAGGACCGGACACCCTGGTTGCCATTGGTTTGGAACGTTCTGCCCACAGCATCGTCGCTCTACTGGGCATTCTCAAAGCAGGCGGTGCCTACGTTCCCGTTGACCCGGGCATGCCCCAACAACGCCGACAACGAATGCTGGCGGAAGCCAACCCAGTGGCGATCGTAACCCAGCAATCCTTACAAAACCTATGGGAAGAACAAGAAATTCCTACTATCTGTCTCGACACCAAATACACCAATAGCACCGACGATTCCCTCTCCAATCCCACCCGAGCAACCCTTGTGCTGAGTTCTGCCGAAGCAAGCGATTCCCTTGCTTACGTTATCTTTACGTCGGGTTCGAGCGGTCAACCCAAGGGCGTGGCTGTAGAACACCGGCAAGTTCTTAATTATGTGTATGGCATTAGCGATCGCCTGTCGCTGCCCGATGGAGCTACCTACGCCACAGTTTCCACCCTCGCTGCCGATTTGGGGAATACAGCGGTTTTCGGTGCCCTGTGTAGCGGGGGCTGCTTGCACATTTTGTCGGGCGATCGCTTAGCCGATCCGCAAGCTTTTGCCGAGTATTGCGCCTCCCACAGGATTGACTGCCTGAAAATGACTCCTTCTCACCTGGCGGCGTTGGTCGCCGACGAAGCAAGTGCCCAATTTCCCCAATGCCGCCATCTCATTCTCGGTGGCGAACCTTTGCGTTGGGAACTTATCCCAAAAATTCGCCACCTAGCCCCCGATTGTCAAATTTGGAATCACTACGGTCCCACGGAAACCACCATTGGTGTTCTTACTTATAAGGTAGAAGAAGAACTCACAACACCCACCGTACCCTTGGGTCGTCCCCTACCCAACGTAGAAACTTACTTGCTAGATCGATACATGCAGCCAGTTCCTCTGGGAGTTCCTGGAGAACTCTACATTGGTGGCGCTAGCGTTGCCCGGGAGTATCTCCACCAGCCAGAACTGACCCAGCAGCAATTTGTGAAGCATCCTTTTCGTTCTGAGGGAAGGCTTTACAAAACCGGCGATATAGCTCGCTATCTGGAAGGTGGCAACCTAGAATTTTTGGGACGCAACGACCATCAAGTAAAAATTCGCGGTTTTCGGATCGAACTGGCAGAAGTGGAAGCCGTTGTTGCCCAACATTCCCAAGTACGGGAAGTTGCCGTTACCACCCATCAAAGCGATCGCGGCGAAACCGAACTGGCTGCCTACATTGCCCTCAAAGACCAACAAGCAGATACCGTACGGCAGTTACGGGAATTTGTCCGGGAGCGATTGCCGGGGTACATGGTTCCCGCCACCTTTTCCATCCTCAATGCCCTACCGCGAACGCCCAGCGGCAAAATCGACCGTCAATCCCTGCCCGAACCCATGCCAGAAACGGAAGAAACCAGTTCGATGGCACCACGTACCCAAGTGGAAACCCAATTGGTGGAGATTTGGCAAGAGATTCTGCAAACCGACAATATTGGCATTCAAGCCAACTTTTTCGATCTGGGCGGCCATTCCTTGCTTGCCACTCAAGTGATGTCTCGCGTGCGAAATGCTTTCGGTGTGGAGATTCCCCTGCGATCGCTATTTGAATCACCAACAATTGCCGATTTAGCCGTTCTGGTGGAACAAGCGCTTGTCGAACAAGTAGACGAAACAGAACTATCGCAATGGCTGGCAGAAATTGAAGCCGATTCGTAGGGATA
>CAYZHY010000069.1:17649-20624 GCA_964477525.1 uncultured Geitlerinema sp.
ATTTCCCGCAACGCTCCTATTTGGGCAACCCTCACACGAGCAACATCGATGATATTATGAGCGACTTTGCCAAACGAATTGCAGCTTTATCCCCCCAACAGCGGGAAAAACTGCTGCAAAAACTCTCCCAATCGAAATCGCAATCAGCATCGCCAACTGCTGGCGAGGGCGAATTTACCCAATCGCCACCAGTTTCGCAAACAGGAGAATCGGTATTTCCCCTATCTGCCGCCCAACAGCGCCTGTGGTTTTTGGAACAACTGGTGGGAGAAAGTCCTTTTTACAACGTTCCTGGGGCTGTGGAAATTCAAGGGGAACTAGACGCGAATCTCTTGCAGCGCTGTTTTAGCGAAATTATCCGCCGCCACCAGGTATTGCGCACCCGATTTGCCAAGCAAAACAAGCCGGTACAGATTGTCGATCCCCCTTTTCAACTGGAAATGCCAGTGGTGGATTTGCAGCAAACGGACCCTTCGAGTAAAGAGGAAAAAGCCCAGCAACTGGCGCGAGAAGAAGCAGAAAAATCCTTCGATCTGACAAAATCGCCCCTTTTACGGACCAAGCTACTGCGTTTGGCAAGCGATCGCCACCTATTGGTTTTTATTTCCCATCACATTATCTCCGATGCCTGGTCCCGTACGGTTATGCTGCGAGAGTTGACTGCCCTTTACCAAGCATTTAGCGAAGGACAACCTTCACCGTTGCCAGAACTATCCCTGCAATACGTGGATTTTGCTGTATGGCAAAACCAGTGGCTGCAAGGGGAAACCATGCAGAAACAACTGGATTATTGGCAGCAACAATTGCACCCCTTACCACCGGTTTTGGAGTTGCCGGTAGCCCATTCCCGTCCCCAACAGCAAACCTATCGCGGGGCACAGCATCAGTTTGTCATAGAACCGGAATTGATGGCCTCTCTGCGATCGCTGGCCCGACAGTACAAGGCTACGCCCTACGTGGTGTTGCTAGCAGCGTTTCAAACCCTGCTGTACCGCTATACTGGGGAAACGGATATTGCCGTGGGGTCGCCCATTGCCAACCGCAACCATGCTGCTTACGAACATTTAATCGGCTTTTTTGCCAATACGTTGGTGCTGCGTTCCGATTTATCCGGCGATCCGACTTTTTTAGAACTGCTCGACCGGGTACGCGATACCGCCCTCGATGCTTATTCCAACCAGGATTTGCCCTTCGAGAAACTGGTAGAAGTCCTACAACCGCAGCGAGATACCAGCCATTCTCCCTTATTTCAAGTTTTATTTGCCTTTCACGAGATGCCGGTTTTGCCAGAAATTCCGGGATTGCGCTTCAAGCTGTGGGATTTGGATACGGCTACGGCCAAATTCGACCTGAGCTTGCTTTTGCGTGTGGACGAACAAAACCGAGGCATTGTCACTTTAGAATACAATACTGATTTATTTGATTCAGAAACCATCGAACGCTTGGCAACCCACTGGCAAACGCTTTTAACCGATATAGCCGAACAACCATCGCAACCTATTTCGCAACTGTCCTTGCTGCCACCCACCGAACGACAGCAAGTTTTGCAAGCCTTCCAAGCAACCGAAGTTGCCTATCCAGAAACGCCCGTTCACCAGTTGTTTGTGGAACAGGTTGCCCAAACCCCCACGCGCGAAGCGGTATCTTTGGGCGAACAAACCCTCACCTATCAAACCCTCTACCAAAAAGCCAACCAACTGGCTCGCAAACTGCGATCGCTGGGTGTAGGACCAGAAACCCACGTCGGGATTTGTCTGAGCATTTCCCCGGAAATTTATGCCCAAACTGAAGGGGCTTGGTTGCCAGTGGCTGTTTTGGGCGTACTTTTGGCTGGCGGTGCCTACGTTCCCCTAGACCCCAACCTTCCCGAAGCACGTTTGGCTTATATGAGCGAGGACGCGCAGGTCAAAATTGTCCTCACCCACCAGCATTTGCAAGCCAAGTTACCCGATGGTTGTACGACTTTGTGTTTGGATACCGATTCGGATGAGATTGCCAAGTATAGCGAGGCTCCTTTAGAACCGCTGGCAACCCCTGGTGTTGAGCGCAGTCGAAACATTGATAACCTGGCATACACTATTTATACATCTGGTTCCACCGGACAACCCAAGGGCGTGGCTATGACCCACCGTCCCCTCAACAACTTGATTCGCTTCCAAAGGCAAATTTCCCGCCTCCAGCAGCAGGGGGCACGTACCTTGCAATTTGCAGCGTTCAGTTTTGATGTATTTTTCCAAGAACTTTTTGCCACTTGGAGTGCCGGCGGAACGCTGGTCCTGATGCCAGATGAAACCCGTCGCGATCCCAATCGCTGGTTGGAGCTGATGGTACAAGAACGAATTGAGCGAGTTTTTCTGCCGTTCGTCGCTCTATCGCAACTGGCTCAAGCCGCCCAACGTCGCGGCAAAATTCCTCAATCCTTACAAGAAGTCGTCACAGCCGGCGAACAACTGCAAATTACTCCCGCGATCGCGCATTTCTTTGAAAGCCTGCCAGATTGCCGGTTGCAAAATCAATACGGTCCTTCCGAAACCCACGTAGTTTCCACCTACACCTTGCCCCGAACACCCCAATCCTGGCCGCAGCTACCGCCTATCGGTCGTCCCATCGCCAACGCCAAACTGTACGTTCTTGACGAAAACTTGCAACCGGTTCCCATTGGCGTTCCCGGAGAACTGTGCGTCGGCGGCGTTTCCCTAGCGCGGGGATACTTCCGCAACCAACAGCAAACTGCCGAACGTTTCATCACCAATCCCTTTGTATCCGAAACTTCGGCTGCTTCGGCTGCGCTCAGCACAAGCGAACAACGTTTGTACAGAACCGGCGATCGCGCTCGCTTTCTCAGCGACGGCAACATCGAGTTTTTGGGGCGCAACGACCGTCAAGTCAAACTCCGGGGATTTCGCTTGGAACTGGCAGAAGTAGAAGCAGCTTTGACGCAACATCCCCAAATTCGCCAAGCAGCCGCAATCGTA
>CAYZHY010000070.1:0-20353 GCA_964477525.1 uncultured Geitlerinema sp.
GCGCACTGGGCGTTACCCAGCCGTCTGGTTCTTGGGAGCCCGGACTTTCCTCAGGGTCGTTCTCCGACCACCCTGCAACTGCCTCGCCTACTTTCTCCTCAGCTCTATTGTATCATTTACTTGCTATGTTTTCTGGTTTTCAAATACATATTGTTTGTAGCGATCGCTAACCTGCAAAAAACCGAGATCGAGCAACTGTTCGGTATCTTGAAGTTTTACGGAATATCCTTCGCAGTATAAATTTAAGGATGGATTTTTTTCTAGAGTATTTTTATAGCTTTTGTATTCAGATGAATTGTTATAGTATTGTCCGCTACCAACGGCTTGCTTTACTTTTTCGTAAAAATCCCCTACAAATTTGTAATGATAAAGAACGCAAGTTAAATCCGCTACTTTTGCCCAACTAACGAAATGAAGCCGAACCATATATAGTTGATGGTTGGGCTTGATTAAAGAAAATTTGGAAATCAATGGAAGAACATCAAAAATTCTTTTTCTGACACCACCATAATGCAACTTCAGTAAATCAAAATCAATTTCGTTTTCAAAACCAGGAGATATATTTTGTTTTTCAATTGTATCTACTTCAAACCAACAGTGGGATTTCATATATTGATTTTCCTCCACATCCGAAGATAGAGGATATTTGGGGTACATATCCAACATTTGATTCAGAACAGCTGTATATTTATTCTGCTCTAGATATCCAATAAACTCTTTTAAAGAAATTCGTTCGGAATAAGGATAATCAAAAAATTCATCGCAATCCGCTATTAAGCACCAATAATAAAAAGAATACTTGTGAATTAAATATTGCAACATATGGTATTTATTTTTTCTAAATGGAAGCAAACAACGCAAAATTGTTACTCGATCGTACTGAGATGCAAGTTCTATCGTGCGATCGGTTGAACCATTATCCATAAAAATAATATGTTTAAAACCAGATTCTAAATAATGTTGAATGAACCGATCTATATATATTTCAGCATCTTTAACAATACAAATAACAATGCAGTCTAATGGTTCTCGTGCGATTTTTTGAGGACCAAAAACATGTTTGGTATTCAATTTTATTTTGAAATAGCCTTTCCTTTTTATGAATTGGCGTTTTATCGAAGAAAACTTGTTTTTTATAGTTTTATTTTGTATTAAAAAATTCATTGTCAATATACATTTTTTCGATCTTTGTACGGCGATTAATATCGCATTTATATTTTTCCTTGCAAATAATATATGTAGCTCAAAAAGCTACTCCAAAGAAATTGTCGCTCAACATCAATTTCTAAACTTTTGCCAAAGCTTCCTTGATGTTTCCATGAATACATAATCCATCTACGAAAACTACCCAAAAAACCTTTGATAAATATAAAGGGTTTGTGCCAATTTTTTGTAGCTGCGATCGCACGAAGGCGCGAAGTAACTAGGCCGCCATTGTAGGCAAGCGATAGCAAATATTCTTTTTCCAAACGTGAAGCTGACATTTTATGTTGAATAACCATTTCAGGATTGTACCAAATTTCCCACCCTCCTTTATGCATGTATAAAAGAACTTCGTATTCTTCACCGGGTAACATAGAACCACCTACTCTACCTACTAAACTGGTGGAAGCAGGAACGCATTCTTGCCATGCCTTTTTGCGTACTACCAATCCAGCACCAGGAGGCAAACGTAAATTTACAGGATCGAATAGATGGGCGCGATCGCCACGATCTTCAACTGCTAAAAAACGTTTAAGTTTATTAAAATCTTCTGGTGGTGGTATTTCAAACAACCCTTGGATTCTACTACCATAGGCACCAGCTTGGGGATGGTTTTCTCCAAAGTGGAACGCTGCTGCTACCCAATTCATTGCTGGTAAGTTATCATCATCAAGAAAACCAACATATTTGCCCTGGGATTCTTGAATCGCTTTTTGCCTGGCAAAAGCGAGTCCTTGCTTGTTTTCCCGACAGTATCGCAAGGGGACATTGCTAAGCCACTCATTTTGAAAGCTTCTAACAACTTCGGCTGTATTGTCGTTGCTGTTGTTATCTACTACCAAAATTTCCCAAGCAATATTCTCGGTATTGGTTTGCGATCGCAGTTTTTGTAAAACTTGCGGAAATTTAGCCGCTCCGTTGTAAGTTGGAATAGCAACTGTGAAGTCCACCATAACTACAGGGTCCTACTATAAAGATCGGGTAACTTTATGTAATTTTTAATTGGCGTGCTTTACAAATATAAACCATGCTTGAAATGATTATATATAAAATTAGGTTTGACCACAAAAACTGTACCCAAAAATTAAGAAAAAATTATACGATAATATTATAGTTATAAATTATTTCTATTATACTGTAGGAAAACCGTTACTAGTATAGTAAAGTTTTCAGGATTTCTTATATCAAAGAAGTAAGTAGTTAAAGAGGTAAACGAATCCAAATAGAAAATTTAATCGTTTGGGTTGTAATCACAGCTAATACTTTGTTACCATAAAGCAGCAAAATAGTTAGTAGTTATTATTTGTTTTATTAATTAATTAACAATTTTAAGTTAAGGAGCTGTTAAATATGGCAGGTGAATATCTAAGCAAACCAAGAATGATAAGTTATTATAACCAAAAGAGAATAATTAACTCTTTAGGGAAAAACGTAAAAACAATTTTAGAGGTAGGAATTTTAAATTCTTTGTTTTCAAATATTCTCTCTTTAGAAGGTTATCAAGTAACAAGAGCGGATTTTGATGCTACCTTAAATCCAGATATCATCCTAGATTTGACAAGTGATTTTGAGCTTCCTAAAAATACTTTTGATGCAATTGTTTTATTTCAAGTACTCGAACACATTCCTTATGAAGATTTTGAGAAAGCCATTAAAAAGTTAGCAGAAGCAACGAATAAATTTTTGGTTATATCCCTCCCTTATAGTACCGAATATTTTTCACTGAATTTTCGTTTTTCTTTTAATCGAGATTTTCGAGGAATTTTGCTCCAAGTTCCTAAGTTTTGGAGTACTAAGCCACTGGTAGATGACGAACATTATTGGGAAATTGGACTAAAAGAATATCCAAAAAAACGTATTATTCGTTCTTTAGAACAAACGGGACTTAAAATCCAAAGACAATATCAAGATAAACTCCAACCTTATCATTACTTTTTTATTCTTGAAAAATGAGAGTATACTTTGAACAATAAATATCAAGCTTCATCAAGATTCCAGTCGCGATCGCTTGTATAAAAAGGAATTGAAAAGGAGAAAAATCCAGTTTTAATAGCATCCAAAGTTTCTGGAGTCATTTTTTGTTTCCAGGATTGATACATTTGGGCACTGTATCGTGCAGTGCTGTATGGATCGTTATCTTGAGGAGATGAATAACTTTTACGAGCAGTCTTTCTCTCAACGTTTTTATCCCATTGCAAGCCAGCAAATGAAAAGAGATGCTGAAAGTTTGATATAGGGTCCAAACATAAGTCTTCGTATAGAACAATTTTATGGTTGGGATATTCTTGCAAAGCCATTGAGGCAATGTTTAAGGCTGCACCTTGTAAAGCACCATATTGTTCCCACGGATTTTGGGAAATTTGACGTTTTAACTGTTGTTGGACCAACTTTTTCTGTTGGTTGGTTAGGCGATCGTAAAAACGAGAGAAAGCATTTTCCTCAAACCATCCCAAACGGGCAAAACTAAGAGCAACAGCTGCAGGATGCCGTACTAAAAAAATTATATATGGTTGATATCTCTTGATAAACCATTCTAAAGCAAAAGGATTTACCTCTTTAATAACTACACGATAACGCTTCTCCTGAGACATCCAATCTTTCCGACGACCGCTAACAATTTCACCACGGAAAGTTGGCCATCCATAGAATGCCATCTCAGCAAAAATTTGATAATCTTTGGGTGGGGTTTGTGGGTCAATCCCAATAAGAGTCGGTCGGCGATTGCTAAAATTGAGCCGACTTTGGGTGATAGGTTCTCGCAAGTATCGTACGTTGGATGCACTACTCAATACATCACCTACCCAGCTAGAACCACTACGAGGTAAAGAAATAACCAATATAGTTGGTTCTTCCGTATTAGGAGGGAGAAAAAGGCTCGTATTTTTTGTTAAAAACAATCCGAATTTACCAGCCTGTTTCCATACATATGTGCTAAGTTGCGCCCGGAATCTTTTTTTTAAGCCAAATTCATTATTCTTATTATTATTGGTGAAAGCAAGAGAAGCTAATACCATATTCTTTACATTCTAAAACAACCAAAAAATCGAAGCTTTGAAACTTCAGTCGAAAAAAATGCCAATTTTATAACGAACTAGATTTTTATTTTTTCAACTTGGTTTTCTGACGAGTTGAAGGAAGATCGCCAAACCAACCCAAACGGTAGAAGAAAAATACCATGCCACCCGCGATCGCTAGCATAACCCCCAAAGCCGCTGGATATCCCCAATACCAGTTCAACTCCGGCATGTTCCAAGGAGAAATTTCGGGGTTGAAATTCATGCCATAAACCCCCGCCACAAAGGTTAAAGGAATAAAAATCGTAGAAACCACCGCCAAAATCTTCATGACCTCGTTGGTTTTATTGCTAATGGCTGATAAATAGACATCCATTAAACCCGACGTTAACTCCCGGTAGGCTTCCACCAAATCTAATACCTGTATAGCATGGTCGTAGCAATCGCGCAAGTAAATTTGCACATCTTGACCTATCAAATCTTGGTTGTCTTGTTGGCTGGATTGTATTAATTTATTAATGGCATTTCGTTGGGGCCAAATGGCGCGACGCAAAGCGATTAATTCCCGCCGAATTTGATAAATATTTTCGAGGGTTTGTTGGCTGGGTTGGTTGATTACTTCTTCTTCCAATTCTTCAATATACTCTCCGTATTCTTCTAAAACCGGAAAAAAACCATCAACGATCGCGTCTAACAAAGCATAAGTTAAAAAATCAGTTCCTTGTTTGCGCAGGTTGGCTTTTTTGTTACGAAGGCGATCGCGTACCGCAGCAAAACAATCGTATTCTGGCTCTTCCTGTACTGTCAGCAAATAAGAATGGTCTAAAACAAAACTAACCTGTTCGGTAAAAAATCCCCGTTCCTCAGGATTGAGCATCACCATCCAGGCAATAATTACCACCCGGTCTTCGTAAATTTCTACTTTTGGTCGTTGGGGAACGTTAACAATATCTTCCAACACCAAAGGGTGCAATTGAAAGATTTCTCCCAACCGTTTTAAAATCGGCTCGCTGCCCAAACCAGCTACATCCACCCAGGTAACTGCCTCAGATTCTAGATAGGACTGACATTCTTCTGGGTTTTTTATGCGTCGGCGATTCAGGCGTTGGGCATCGTATTCTATTAAAACCATTTTGGGAGGAACGGCATCAGCCTCAATACTGAGGGTTCCTGGCGTACTTCCCGGTTCGTCGTAGAAAAAATCAAAATAATTTTCTTCTTTTTCCTCTGTTTCTGTTTCTGGAGAATTGTTTTGTTCGTCGGAAGAATACATAAATGGAAATTTGTCTAAAAATTGCTCGTTTTATGGATAAAATAAATGGAAATTGGCCAAACAATGGGTTGCTTTGTTTTCGTTAAAGTCTTGGTTACAAACCTACCTACACCAGCAAGCTAGCTGGGTCATGTGCCAATGGCAGGGAGATAACCATAATTTTCCCCTTTCACCGTCAGAAATCCCGCTACAGCAGGTCAAACAATCCCACCAAACCATCTATCTGGCAGCGATCGCATTTTCCTTGGCTAAATTATACGCGCTCCCTGCCCCAGAAATTGCCCAAAAATTGGCGGCACGGATAGCTGCTTCTAATTGTAGCAATCTCCTACAGGTGCAGATAGTCCCATCGGGATTGTTGAATATTGTAGTTGGCGAACGTGCGATCGCGGCGTGGTTGCAGCAGCTAACCCAAGATACCTCAACGCTGACCACCCCCCATTCCCGACCAATTTCTTCTAAATATCGATGCTCTCCGGCAGAAATCTTTTTTTTCCAGTACAGCCACGCTCGTTGTTGCTCGCTCGTACGATTGGCCCATCGAGAAGCTATTATTGCCCTAAAAAGCCCCAATCCTACTTCCAGTCCTTGTCTGTGGCAGGTACAATCTCCCCACCCCTTTCCCTGGCTAAATTCCCATCAAACGCTACAACTAATCCTGCCAGCGGAAAAACAGGCTCTGTTTCACCTGGTTGCCACCACCGATGCTATAACCTCTACGGACCAAAATTCCCCGCCATGGCACAAGCTTGCCAGAGCTTTGAGCGAGGCATTCGGTCAGTTCCACAGCCAGTGCCGCATTTTTGATGAAACGCGCATTGATAACCTACATTTAGCTCAAACTAGAGTTGGATTAGCGATCGCTATCCATCGGCTCCTTCATTGTCTGCTGGCAGAGTATTTCAACTTAGAAACCCCCCTCGAACTCTAGTTTCGTCCTACTTTAAGAGTTTTGCTGGAAGAAAATCAAAAAAAATTTCCTAGGGGGATGACAAATTCAGTTTTTTTCCTGTATATTCATAGGTGAGTGTGAGGAGCGAACCAGATAGGGCACCGAGACGAAACGCGGCCAGTCGTCGGTGCCCTTTCTGATTTTTAGGGGATTTATTTTTCTAGCAAAATCGTTTAGCAATACCTTGTATTTTTGATATATTCTCTTTTTGATGGGAAGGCCAAAGTGCCTACGCAAACCGCCATCAAAAAAAATAGAAAGGGCAGTCCCTAAAGACTGCCCTCTTAATTATGAATTTATTGCTGGGAACGAACCAATTTAGGAATCAGCTCCTTGGGGAAGCAATTCTTGCTGGTCTTCTGGATTGTCGGCTGGGGTAATTTTTACCTGGCCGTCTTCGGCGTTGATGTCTACCACGGCTGTATCGCCTTCTTTGATGCGACCGGAGAGGATTTCCTCAGCCAAGGCATCTTCCAGCAAACGCATGATGGCACGGCGTAAGGGTCGTGCCCCATAGGTTTCGCTGTAGCCTTCGTCTACCAGACGTTCTTTGAACTTGTCGGTAACTTGTAGCTCGATGCCTTGCTCGGTGAGGCGGCTGAAGACCTCCCGCAGCATGATTTCGGAAATCTCTTTGACTTCCTCTTTGTTGAGCTGGCGGAAGACGATAATTTCGTCAAGACGGTTGAGGAACTCAGGACGGAAGTATTGCTTCAGTTCTTCGTTGACCAGAGACCGGATGCGGTTGTACTGAGCGTCGGCTTCGTTGTCTTCGAACTCGAAGCCCAAACCGCCGCCACCTTTTTCGATGACCTTGGAACCGATGTTGGAGGTCATGATTAGCAAGGTGTTCTTGAAGGAAACCGTGCGACCTTTGGCATCGGTGAGGCGACCGTCTTCTAGAATTTGCAGCAGCATGTTGAAGACGTCGGGGTGGGCCTTTTCGATTTCGTCGAACAGGACCACGGTATAAGGACGGCGGCGGACCGATTCGGTGAGCTGACCGCCTTCGTTGTAGCCGACGTATCCCGGTGGCGACCCGATGAGCTTGGATACGGTATGGCGTTCCATGAATTCGGACATGTCCAGCCGAATCATGGCATCTTCGGAACCGAAGAAGTAGGAAGCCAAGGCTTTGGTTAGCTCGGTTTTGCCGACGCCGGTGGGACCGGAGAAGACAAAGCTAGCAATGGGTCGGTTGGGGTTTTTCAGTCCAACGCGCGCGCGACGTAGGGCCCGAGAAACGGCTTTGACGGCTTCTTCCTGTCCGATCAACCGCTCGTGTAGGGTGTCTTCCATGTTGAGCAGTTTTTCGGATTCGGTTTCCGTGAGCTTGTTTACGGGAACGCCGGTCCAGCTGGCTACAATGTGGGCGATTTCTTCGGTGTCTACTGTGGGCGCTTCCCGGTCTTCGCTGCCTTCCGTTTTGCGACTTTGGGCAATGGAGCGGATTTGGGATTTGATTTCCATTTCCCGATCGCGCAGTTCGCCGGCACGGTCGAAGTCTTGCGATCGCACGGCCTCATCTTTATCCCGCATCACTTGCCGCAACTCTTGGTCGAGTTCTTTGGCGGCAGGAGGCAGTTGCGATTCCAGCAAACGAACCCGAGAACTGGCTTCGTCGATGAGGTCGATGGCTTTGTCGGGTAGGTAGCGATCGCTGATATACCGATCGGATAGGGTAGCGGCAGCATCCAACGCAGCATCGGTGATGCTGAGTTTGTGGTGTTGCTCGTAGCGTTCCCGCAAGCCGTAGAGGATTTCCACAGTTTCTTCCACGGTGGGTTCGCCGACCATGACCGGTTGGAAACGACGTTCCAAAGCCGCATCCCGTTCGATGTGCTTGCGGTATTCGTCTAGCGTGGTGGCCCCGATGCACTGCAGTTCGCCGCGGGCTAGGGCTGGCTTCAGAATATTGGCGGCATCAATGGCTCCTTCTGCTGCGCCAGCACCGATGAGGGTGTGTACCTCATCAATGGTTAAGATGATGTTGCCGGCGGAGCGGATTTCTTCCATAATTTTCTTCAGCCGCTCTTCAAATTCCCCGCGATATTTGGTGCCAGCCACCAAAAGACCGATATCGAGGGTAACCACCCGTTTGTCGTCTAGGATATCGGGCACATCTTTATTGGCAATGCGTTGGGCTAACCCTTCCGCGATCGCTGTTTTTCCGACACCGGGTTCGCCAATTAACACGGGGTTGTTTTTGGTCCGACGACCCAAAATTTGGATGACCCGTTCGATTTCTTTTTGGCGACCGACCACCGGATCGAGCTTCCCTTCGGCGGCCATTTGAGTGAGATTGGAGCCAAACTCATCGAGGGTTGGGGTTTTGGTGCGTCCTTGGGGCGTGCTGCTGGAAACTTCAGCGGTTTCGCCCAGCATGCGGATCACTTGCGTGCGGACTTTGGACAGATCCACACCCAGGTTTTCTAGGACTCGGGCCGCAACGCCTTCCCCTTCTCGAATGAGACCCAAAAGAAGATGTTCGGTGCCGATGTAGTTGTGTCCTAACTGGCGTGCTTCTTCTAAAGATAGTTCTAAAACTCTTTTTGCTCTTGGTGTAAACGGAATTTCTACTGCGACAAATCCGGAACCGCGACCGATGATTTTTTCAACTTCAATTCGGGCGTCTTTGAGGTTCACCCCCATGGATTTTAAAACTTTGGCGGCTACCCCGGTTCCCTCTCCAATGAGTCCCAGGAGAATTTGCTCCGTTCCCACAAAGTTATGGCCCAGACGACGTGCTTCCTCCTGGGCGAGCATAATTACTTTAATAGCTTTTTCTGTGAAGCGTTCAAACATGGCGTAATTCCATCACCTGCTGCGTACCCGTGTTTTCGATCGTAGCACAGAGAATTGGATTAACTGTTATTGTTGGCACGAATATGGGGATCGATTTCTCTAGCTACGAAAAATTTTTACAGTTTTTTACACAATCGGAGGACCCGATTGGTCAATGGATTGGATAGCAATTTTCCTAACCTTTTGGTAACAATTTACACGAATTTTTGACCTTTATCTGTCATTTTGGATAGCCTGCTCCTAATTTGCAACTTGGCAAGCGATCGCTTACCAAGTTTTGCCAAAATTTTAAATTTTCCTTAAAATTTTGAGTTTGCAGCCCCGGACACCAAAGCACCAAAGCATCTTCATCATCTTCATAATAACGCCGACGCTTGCCAACAATCTCAAAACCAAATTTTTGGTAGAGAGCCACAGCGGCTTGATTGGATGCCCGTACTTCTAGAGTAGCCCATTGCAAACCGCGTTGGTGTGCCCCAAGCAACAAACTGTATAGCAAAGCTTGTCCGCCGCCCAGACGCCGGTACTGGGGATGTACGGCTAGCAAAATGACATGGGCTTCGCCGGCCACCGACCACAAACATCCCATTCCCACTACCTGGACTTCAGACGGCTGTTTGGGGATGAGCACCCAAAAATCGCTGGCCGGACTTTCCAACTCTTGTAGATATCCAGAGCGCGTCCAAAATTTCCCCCAACACAAGCGATCCAAGGTCAAGATACCGGGTAAATCCGATCTAGAAGCTGGTTTGATTTCTAAAAAAGCCACAGCCGCTAATTGTACACTGGTTAAATAGACAAATCGATTGTAAGACATTTGCAAAGGAAAGCTGGAAATATCAATGGTAGTAAGTCCATCTGCTGGTGTAGACAATACCGCACGTCAGTATCTCGCCAATTTACCTGCCGATCCCAACGATCCCAACGCTCCCTCTGTAAACCAGAACCTACTGCCCATTACAGCCCGAGCGAACGACCAAGATACCTTGGAAATCGGCGGCTGCGATGTAGCCACTCTGGTCAAGCAGTTCGGTTCGCCGTTATACATTCTCGACGAAACTTCGTTGCGAACGGCTTGCCGTCAGTACCAACAAACCTTCCAACAAAACTATCGGGGTCCGTTCCAGATTTTGTATGCTTCCAAAGCCTGGAGCTGCATGGCGATCGCCGTCATTGTCGCCAGCGAAGGATTTGGCATGGATGTGGTCAGTGCTGGCGAGCTGCATACAGCGGTCCAAGCTGGCATCCCACCCGAGAAAATTTACCTGCATGGCAACAACAAATCCCAACTGGAACTGGAATATGCCATGGAAGTTGGTTGCACCATTGTGGTGGACAACTGGTGGGAACTGCGTACGTTAAAAGAACTAGCCCAAAATCGGGAAAACGTGCCGGTCATGTTGCGGTTCACTCCAGGCATCGAATGCCATACCCACGAGTACATTCGTACCGGTCACATCGATAGCAAATTTGGCTTCGATCCGAATAGCCTGGATGGCGTGTTGCAGGAGTTGCAGGGAACGCCGCAGCTGAAGTGTATTGGTTTCCATGCCCACATTGGGTCCCAGATTTTTGAACTCCAACCCCATCAAGATTTAACCGGGATTCTGGTGCAGTGGTACAAGAAAGCCCAAGATGCCGGACTGCCAGTAAGCGAAATTAACGTTGGTGGCGGTTTGGGCGTTTGCCATACGGAAGCCGACGACCCCCCAAAAATCCAAGACTGGGTGCGGGTGGTTTGCGAAGGTATCCAGTCAGCTTGTGCCGAAGCCAATATCGAACTGCCGAAGCTGCTGTGCGAACCTGGGCGATCGCTCATTAACACCACTTGCGTCACTGCCTATACGGTCGGTTCTTATAAAGAAGTTCCCGGAACGCGCAAATATATTGCCGTGGATGGTGGCATGTCAGACAATGCCCGTCCCATTACATACGGTTCTGAGTATCGCGCCGCGATCGCCAATCGCATGTCTGCTCCCATGACCGAAGTAGTCACCATTGCGGGCAAACATTGCGAATCGGGAGATATTTTAATTACCGATGCTCGCCTACCGGCTAGCGAACCTGGAGATATTCTCATCGTCATGGGAACGGGAGCGTACAATTACAGCATGGCTTCCAACTACAACCGCATTCCCCGACCGGCCACCGTACTGGTCAATAACGGAGAAGCCAACACGATCTTGCAACGGGAAACCTATCAAGATTTGCTGCGCCAAGATCGGTTGCCCCAACGCTTGATTGTCTCTCCCTAGGAGCAAAGCCACCACTAGGTTAGGTTGGTACGGTCTCCTGTGCGATCGCCTATCGTTTGCTTGCCCAAACGCCAGTTCCCCCAGTTCCGAGCAACTAGGGCAAGCCACCCCCTCTTTCCCTACCGAGTATCAAAAGGCGAACAAAAGCGATCGCTGGAGACCTCCAACCCCTTTCTGGTACCTAGCGAATGCAGTAGCTAAATCAAAGCACCAGGTTTACACCATACCAATGGGATATTTTGGGACGCTATGGACGCATTATGGAATACCGAACCAATATTGCCTGTTTGCGGCGAGCATCGTGGAACCGCTGGCGGTGAGCTGGGCCGAACTTTCTTCCATCTGGGAATTTTGGCAGCAGTGGCTGCAACACCCCATCGATCTTTTCTCAGTATTTGCCTTGAGCTATCTGATGCTGGCCATTATTGGCGAGCGTCGGACGCTATGGATGGTGCGAGGATTTATTATCCTGGTGTTTTTCTGGATATTATGCACGCAGTTGCAGTTGATTTTGATGAGTTTTGTCCTGGAAAAACTCGTCACTGGCGCGGCGGTGGCTATGGCCGTGCTGTTGCAGTCGGAGTTTCGCCGGTTTCTCGAACAGTTGGGACAGGGCAAGATTCTTCAATTATTTCAATCTTCCGAACCAGTTCCCAAGGTCAATAGCGTCATTGATGAAATTGTCGAAGCCATTAAAGAACTTTCCCAAAACCGCACGGGAGCTTTGCTCATTCTGGAAACGGGAGACCCTCTGGATGAAAGGGATTTTTCCGTGCCTGGGGTCAAAATCAATGCCGAAATTTCCAAGGAATTGTTGCAAAGTTTGTTTCAAACCACCACCCTGTTACACGATGGGGCGGTCTTGATTCGGGAAGCCCGGATTGCTGCCGCAGGTGTCATTTTACCTATTTCCGAACGGAGTACCAGCCGCCGGTTGGGAACTCGCCATCGCGCGGCCATGGGAATTACCGAACGGGTCGATAACTGCTTGTGTGTGGTAGTCTCGGAAGAGACTGGATCGATATCGGTAGCCGAGCGAGGTCGCCTAAACCGACCCCTGACCAGCAGTAAGTTGAGGGATATCTTAAAAGAACGATTTTCACCATCTGCAAACCGCGAAGCCGTGGCTCCCAATTTACGCAATTTACGCAGTTTCGGACTTCGACTTACCGCTCGCGGTAAGGCACTCTGGTCTCGCTTGCTACGTCTACGTTCATCGGCTTCTCGGGAGAAAAAATGACTGCCAAGCCAACTGTGTTACACGAGCTACCTGCCGATTTAGACCGGGAAAAACTGCCCCAACATGTGGCAGTAATCATGGATGGCAACGGACGTTGGGCGCGAAATCGAGGCTTGCCCAGGATTGTGGGGCACCAGCACGGCGTCGATGTGTTAAAGGATCTGTTGCGCTGCTGCCGGGATTGGGGCATTCAAGCCTTGACGGTGTATGCGTTTTCTACAGAGAACTGGAAACGCCCCTCATCGGAAGTGGAATTTTTGATGGCGTTGTTCGAACGGGTACTGCAGCGCGAATTGGATGAGATGGTTGCGGAAGGCGTATGCATTCAGTTTATGGGCAATTTGCAGACGTTGCCGCGATCGCTACAGGATGAAATCGATCGCGCTATGTCTGCTACCCGCGACAATCAAAGCATCCGATTTAGCGTAGCTACCAATTACGGAGGACGTCAGGATATCTTACAGGCTTGCCGCGCTATTGCCCAGCAGGTACAGCACGGACAAATACAACCAGAAGACATCGACGAGGGGTTGCTATCTCACTATCTCTATACCTCGAATATGAAAGACCCGGATTTGTTTATCCGTACCAGTGGCGAAATGCGCCTCAGCAATTTTTTGCTTTGGCAGCTGGCCTATACGGAAATTTACGTTACGGATACGTTATGGCCCGATTTCAACCGCCAGGAGTTTTATCGGGCCATTCACAACTACCAACAACGCCACCGTCGTTTTGGGAAGGTCTAGGGACCGGAAAAGACGGCTTCTTCTATATCTTGACGGGACAGGGAATATTTAAAAGTACGTCGAACGTCGCGATCGCCGTCGCCAGCTTGGATATAGCGGACGGCGATTCGATCGATTTCTAAGGCCAGTTCGGCTTTCCACTCCGGACGTTCTAAATACCAACAGTGTAGTTGGTTTTCGTCTTGCTGGCATCCCAGATCGCGCAGCCAGCTTTCAATGTCTGGTAAGGGATGGTTGTATAATGGCGTATCGGCAGGTGGTAAACTCATAAATTTTGGCAAACCTTCTAAGAACTTGGGGAATTGCACAACGGGTCACAAGCTGCCAACAACCAAGGCTGGCAAAACGATTTTCTGAGTGGCAGCGATCGTCGCTAATGGCTGTATGGGTTCGGTAACGGTGTCTTGCTGGGTCAATCCCACCACAATGGCTAGCAGCAAACAGCCTAAAATGGTGGTTCCCAACAAAAATAGGGAAAACAGTTCGCCACCGGACAAAGGACGGTCGATGGGATCGAGATAGGCAGAATCCCCTAATTGTTGGGATGTTTCTTTTTCTGCCATGGCTGCGTAAATGCTAGCGAGGCGTTGGGCGTACAGTTGCCGGTCGTAGGCTAACCGTCTTTGAGGATTGCTTAAGGTGGCGTAAGCTTCGTTGAGTTGTTGAAATTTTTCTTTGGCTTTGACTGGGGGTAAATCGGTGGTATCGGGATGGTATTGTTTGCTCAACTGGCGGTACATTCGTCGGATTTCCATGGCAGAAGCTGAGGGCGATACCCCCAAAATTTGATAGTAGTTGGCAACCGCCGCTGTTGAATTGGCAAAGTTGGTTTGTTGTTGTTGTTGGTTGGTTTTGCTGCGTGCTGTCACCGCCAATCCCCTCTTCGTTGCTCGGCAATAGCCACCATGGCTTATCCTAAAGACCTATTTTGACACGATTGTTTGCTCAATTTTGCTATTAGATGCGCTTACCCTATTGTTAAAAGCCATGTCGGTAGCTGCTGGCTAACTGGGGCGGGAACCATTTCACCACGAAAATCCAACAGTTGTACGAACATTAAATAGGCGAGCGCTAAAATAATAGAGATAGCCCCTGTTGCGATCGCAACGATTTTTCCACGTTTCATGGTTTTTTATAAATCAATTCTTATCTAGCAAGTTTCTACCATGGTGACATGGTGCCTTTGGTTTTACCAATCCTTCAAGGTACCGTACAATAGGTCCTTTAGCAGGGAAAGAGCCAACCAATAGCAACATCTCCCCTCAGGCTCGGGGTATTTCCGTTGGAAGTCAATTTCCACAGCTATTTTAAGGTATCTCCCATGGCGATCGCCACAAATTTCTGCTGCACGCACTTCCTTAGATACAAAAAGGTAGATGGATATTATGTCTGCTGACGTTGATTCTCTAAGTGGATCTTCCGATAAGTTCTCTACTTCTCCCCAACCGGAGATTGTCTTGCAAACTTGGAACCTCAACAAGACCTATCGCAGTGGGTTCTGGATGAATCAAAAAATCGAATCTCTCAAAGACTGTACCTTGACCGTTTATCAAGGGGAGACGTTTGGTTTGTTGGGTCCGAACGGGGCCGGCAAAACCACACTGCTAAAAGCTTTGTTGGGAATTGTCCAACCCACAGGCGGTCGCGGCGTTTTGTTGGGACAACCCCTGGGATCGCGCCCGGTTCGACAGCGGGTTGGCTATCTCCCCGAAAATCCCTATTTTTATTCTTACCTAACGGGTTGGGAAGTACTACAATTTGCTGGTGGATTGCTACAAATTCCCCCTCACATTCAGCGCCAGCGCATTCCAGAATTGTTGGATTTGGTAGGTCTGTCCCAGCAATCGGCACGAAAAAAACAACTGCGCCAATATTCTAAAGGCATGCTACAACGGATTGGCATGGCCCAAGCGCTTATGAACGACCCGGAGGTGGTTTTTTTAGACGAACCCATGTCGGGGTTGGACCCGCTAGGGCGCTACCAAATTCGCGAAATTATTTTTTCTTTGAAAGAACAAGGCAAAACGATTTTCTTCAACAGCCACGTTCTTGCTGATGTAGAGCAAATTTGCGATCGCGTAACCATTTTAGCCCGAGGCGAAGTCATTTGTTCTGGTTCCCTGGATGAGTTGCTAGGAACAGCTAATATCTACCACGTTCGCGGTCAAGGCGGAGACCCGGAGGTTTTGCAGCAGTGGCTGCAGGATTTAACCTTTTCCGGCCATCGCTGGTCGGGCTACTTACAAGGAGATAGTCAAGATTTTCTGTCTAGCCTAAGCTTAATGGGGGCCAAGCTTTGGGAAATGCGTCAAGCCCGCCCCAGTTTGGAGGAATTTTTCGTAGAACAAATCCGGCAGCGGGGTCTGGCCACCAGCCAGTAAAGGAGACCCATAACAACAAAGGTAGGAAGCCACAGATGCACAAGCAAGAACATCGCGGATTCCTACCTTAAGTTTTACTATCCCCAGCTAAGGTCTGAGCTTTTCACCAAGGGAATCAAAGATTTTCAATTAAACAAAGCTTTTTTTCGACGCCTGGCGACGGTCTTCTCGCGGCTTGGCTTTGTTGACTCGCATGGAACGACCCATCCATTCCGTTCCATCTAGCGAAGAAATGGCCGATTCTTCGTTGGTTTGGTCCGATAAGTCTACAAAAGCAAATCCACGCATGCGACCAGTTTCCCGGTCGGTAGGCATAACAATGCGTTTGACTTCGCCGTAGTCTTGAAAAACGTCTCTGAGGTCGTCTTCGGTGGCGCGGTAGGATAAATTGCCGACAAAAATGGTCATTGAACGAACTGTTTGGTAACTAGTGAACGAGAACCCAAACTTTGTCTGGGTGAGGTATTCAGGAAATTTACATTATCCAGAAACCGCACCTGCTTCTCTTCTCTACCTGAAAAAATTGCGATGGCAACCCTAGCGGGATAAAAATCGCCAAATTTCAGACTTCGAGGGGACTACAGACATATTTTATTGGGACGATTCTATCTTAACCCATTTCTTGCATTTTGGGATATAACTTAGACTACAAAAGACAAAAGTTTTTTGAAGAACCGGCCAACCCCTGAAAAGAATGGATGGTGAAGTCAACGGAGAGATTTATTCAATGGTAATCGATTGCGGTCGGTTGCCGTTGCCATCGCTATTGCGATCGCGATCGCTGCTACTGGTATCGCTAGACAACGAAACCGATTCGCCGCTTTGGTTTTCCAACCACTGTTTGACGGGGTCGTCGTTCAAATTTAGGTGAAATATCCCAGAAACAAAACCACCCAAAAAAGCAACGGGACTTTGCAGCATTTTGTCGGTTAGTGGGTTCAATTCGTCCAAAAACATAAAAATCGCAACCTCCTTTCCTGTACGCTTCCCTCGATGTTTTCGATCGTGAAATCGCGAACGATTGGACAAAGAGCGAACTCTGTATCCTTGGTTTACAAGGGCTTTCGCCTCTAAATCAAGAGGACACTATTTCCATTTATTTTGAAATGCCCCGATTTAACTCGATAGTTTTTGTTCGATGAGTTGGTTGGTAAGCTTGGGATCGGCGCGTCCGCTGGTTTGTTTCATCACCTGTCCCACAAAGAAGCCTTTGACCTTGGTCTTGCCATTGCGGTATTTCTCCACTTCCTTGGGATGGGCTGCCAAAATTTCGTCAACAATACCTTCTATAGAACTGGCATCGGAAATTTGAGTCAGACCTTTGCTTTCCACCAATTCCTTGGGAGAACCGCCTTGGCTTAACAACTCGGGAAGCACTTCTTTGGCAATCTTGGTACTAATTGTATTTTCCTCAATTAAAGCAATGAGTTCGGATAGTTCGGCAGGCTTGAAGGGAATTTCCGTAATGCGGACCTTTTCGCTTTTCAGATAGGCGGTAATATCGCCCATAATCCAGTTGACCGCTTGTTTGGAGTCGGCGTTGGCCTCTAGGGTCGCCTCAAAATATTCTGCCACATCCCGGTCTTCCGCGATCGCCCGCACATCGTAGGGAGACAAACCCAACTCTTGTTCGTAGCGGCGGCGTTTTTGCGCTGGCAACTCCGGCAGTTCCGATTGCCACTGTTCGATTTGCTGGGAAGTCAGTTCGATAGGCGGCAAATCCGGTTCGGGGAAATAGCGATAGTCGCTGGATTCCTCTTTGCTGCGCATGCTAATGGTTTTTTGGCTACCCTCTTCCCACAAACGGGTTTCCTGAACCAGGGATTCGCCTTTTTCCATAGCTTCGATTTGCCGGTCAATTTCGTAATCGATTGCCCTTTGGATGGCATTGAAGGAGTTCATATTTTTAATTTCCACTTTGGTTCCGAACTCCTCATTTCCCACCGGACGTACGGAAATGTTCACATCGCAGCGTAGGGAACCTTCTTGCATGTTTCCATCGCTAACCCCTAGATACCGCAAAATGCGGCGCAATTCTTGCGCGTACTCGGCGGCTTCCAAACCGGAACGCAGGTCGGGTTCGGAAACGATTTCGATGAGGGGAACACCAGTGCGGTTGTAGTCTACCAGGGAATAGGCAGAACCCGCCAAGCGATCGCTACCGGCGTGAACCAGTTTTCCGGCATCTTCTTCCATATGCAGGCGGGTAATCCCAATTTTTTTGTGAATGGGATTTTCGTTTTCGTCTACCAGTTCGATTTCCAGCCAGCCGTTTTGTGCAATGGGTTGGTCGTACTGGGTAATTTGATAGTTTTTCGGTAAGTCGGGATAGAAATACTGTTTGCGATCGAATTTGCTATAAGGGGCAATATGGCAGTTCAGCGCCAATCCGGCCTTAACGGCGTACTCTAGAGCTTTTTGGTTGAGTACGGGAAGGGTCCCCGGCAATCCCAAGCATATAGGAGAAATGTTGGTATTGGCGGGAGCGTTAAATTCGGTGGAACTGCTAGAAAAGATTTTGCTTTTGGTTTTTAGCTGGCAATGGGTTTCCAGACCAATGATGACTTCGTACTCGGTTTTGACGGGTGCGGTTGTGGTCATGAGCGTACAATTTATCTTTACTGCGTTCGTGGTTTTCTGTTGCTGGATACAAACTCAGTCTAGAAATCTCTAAGGCTATTGTAGGTTGCTTTTTCGATTTTATCGTGGTTGATTTGGTTGTTGCTGTAGCCAAGTAGGCTAGGTTGCATTCTGGCGAAGAAATGTACAATGTTAAATATAGATGAAACCTATTTTCGTTAAGGAAGCGCAGCAAGGTTTAAGGAACCCCTATGACACAAGCAGCAACCCAAGAAAAACAACAAGGCATTCAAGTTAGCGAGAAAGCCCTCAAACACCTACTGGCTTTGCGCGAAGAACAAGGCAACCAGGATTTGTGCTTGCGAGTAGGCATTCGCCAAGGCGGCTGTTCGGGAATGTCCTACATGATGGATTTCGAACAAGAGGAAAACATTCGTTCTGACGACGAAGTTTTTGATTACGAGGGATTTAAGGTCGTTTGCGATCCCAAAAGCTTGCTTTACATCTATGGCTTGGTTCTCGACTACAGCGATGCTTTGATTGGTGGTGGCTTCCAGTTTACCAACCCCAATGCTACCCAAAGCTGCGGTTGCGGTAAATCCTTCTCTGCTTAAGCACTGACAACAGGGTACAATTTTGATTTGGGTTGGCGGAAATCTGGAAATCGATGAGTTTCCTAGGTATTTTTTCCGTCAATCCAATTTTTTGTATCTATCCCCTGACAAGCTAGTTATGAGCGAGAAAACGGCAGAAGAACTCTTTAATGAAGGTATAGAACGCTACCACGCTGGCGAAAATCCCGAGGATTTAATTCCTCTGTTTAAAACTGTATGCGATCGCGCTTCTAAAAACAGTCCTCCTTGGACATCTTTAGCTTGGTTATATTTACTTACCGACCAACCCAAAGCGGCTTACAAAGCAGCTTCTAAAGCGGTTAAATACAATCCCCACGATCCTCAAGCACGGGTCAATTTAGCGATCGCTATGTTGGAAACCAACAAAAAAGGCGTTCGCGACCATATTGATAAAGCCAATCAGTTGATGGTTACCTCTTCGGAGTTGCGCCAAGAGTTGCAACAAAACTTTACGGATGGACGGCAGCGCAAGCCGGATTGGAAAACCCTACAAAAAGTTCAAAATTGGTTGTTTGGTAGCTAGAATATTTGATTTTTGGGATGCCGGGAATGGTCCCGGCATTTTTTAAGAATTCTTCGTTTAAATAACTTCATAAAATTAGCTTCATAATTCCTTATACAACT
Organism: uncultured Geitlerinema sp.; assembly: GCA_964477525.1. Taxonomy (GTDB): domain Bacteria; phylum Cyanobacteriota; class Cyanobacteriia; order Cyanobacteriales; family PCC-9228; genus PCC-9228. The sequence goes on from CAYZHY010000070.1 coordinate 19,709, forward strand.
TTATGATATTTTCATGTAGCCAATGATAAGATTTCATTAAATCGACAATGAGGAAAACTTTATCCTCAAATTTTTCTGGATCTAAATGTAGCGAAAATTAAGAGAGGTTTAGGACAAATGACTGCAGGTAACGTAAATATCAAACCAGGCGCTCGCAATCACAAAGGGTTCTTTCTACAGCAAGGCAACTACCAACTAATGGATATTAACAAATCTGGATGGGCTTTAATTTGCCTTGATGATGCTGTTTGCCACTATGTCGATCCAGACGATTTGCAATTACACCGCAAATCTTGCGAAGTCGAACAGTAACTTCTACTTCTGAGAATTTCTACTCAGTATTTTTTCTAAAATTCGCTCTTATTGGGTCTTCAAAAATCAAAAGTTATCCAATTCCAATTGGACAAAACATTAGCAAAAACTTCGCGACCCAGAAGGTTTTGCTAAAATTTCTCGAGTGTTAGCGAACTAGATTTTCTGTAACTTCATAAAAAACCAAGGCTGTACTTGCTATCAAGTACAGCCATATTTTTGCTAGCATCTAATTTGGGAAATGGGGAAATTCCAGCGATCGCACCAACAGGAATTACGACTCTAGGGTTGCTTTCAACGCCGATTTGATATCGGGATATTGATATTCAAAAC
>CAYZHY010000071.1:0-20012 GCA_964477525.1 uncultured Geitlerinema sp.
TTTAACCCCACGACCCCAGCTACGATCGCGACCAGAGACAAAAACTTAACCAAGGTCATGGATTCTTGGAACCAGTAAATCCCCACGATCGCAATCAGTGCCGTTCCCAATCCCGACCACATCGCATAAGCAACGCTAATTTCTATTTTTTTTAAAGCCAGCGTTAACAAAGTAAAAGCCAATCCGTAAAAAACGAACAGCAATAGGGAGGGCAAGGCTTTCGTGAAGCCTTGGGAAAGTTTCATGGCGGTGGTGCCACAAACTTCCAACGCGATCGCTACAATTAAATACAGCCAGTGCATGTACTTCCTACACTCGTACAACCTATCCAACGGAATTCCTATTCGCTGGGAGAAGGCGAAGGAGACGGCGAAGGGCTTTCGCTGGTTTGCTGGGATTGGGGTTTGGGTTTGGGTTTGGGTTTGCCTTTGAACTTGCCTTTGGGTTTGCCTTTGGGTTTGCCTTTCTTTTTCTTCTGGGGGGGTAGCACTTCTTTCGACTCCATTGCTACCAATTTGTCGCCTTCGCGGGTGGCTTCCACTTCCCAGAAAGCACCTTTTTTGGGATTTTCGATTTGCCCCTGGATGAGCAGGAAAAAAGGCTTGAATTTGCGAGTAGCGTCTTTGTTGGGATGGATGGTGAGGGCAAAGGTTCCCTCTTCTGTATTCCAAAATTTTAACTGACCGCGCAGGGAAAAGCGATCGCGTTCCAACTCCTCTGGCGAAGCAATGGATTTTTCCGTCTCGTGTTGCTTGTAAAGATACCCTTTCAACTCAAACCGCAAACCATTCTCTGGCGTCGTCTTCACCCACACATTCCAAGGCAGGGTGACATTGTGGTTGGCGGCTTTGGGTCGCCACCAAGGGCTGGCAATAAATGTGGGAAACTCGTAACCATCGGGTGTCACTAGAACTCCCCGGCGGCTGTCTTCTTCGCTGGGTCGCCAGGCAGCCACAATTACCCCGGTAGAGCGAAATTGGTTGATTTTCGCTGGTGCTTGGATGTGGGGTTTGTCTTGGGATGTATCTTGAGATTCTGTATTTTCTTGAGATGCCGTTGTTTCTGGAGACGTTTGCGATTGGATAGTTTCCTGGGATTCGGTGGTTGCTGGAGATGCTTGAGAGTTGGGATTTTCTGGAAATCCTGTGGTTTCTGAAGTTTTAGTCACTTCTGTCATTGTTCTTACGATTTTCTCCTTGGCGTTTTCTTGAGTTGGTTGGTTTGGTTCTGGCATTTTTTTAAGTGTAGCCATCGTTCGCTACAACTGGAAGTCGAGAACACCGTCTAAGCGGTTCCCTGCTTGCCTAGCGAAACATGGAAAAACCGCGATAACAGGCTCTTAATGGGGATTATTCCCCGTTTTGGCAAGATTCCAAAAACGCCAACAATGCCTGTTCCTGAAAGTTGTTGCAGAATTCTACCACTTTCTGAGTGAAGACCGCCAAATCCGGATCTTGCTTTTGTAGTGCTTCTACCCGCTTTTGCACTCGTTTGAGGCTACCCCGACGTGTCAGTTTGGTTAAATTGTCAAGTTCCTGCAAGGAAGGCAGATCCATGGCATCGCTGTTGGCTGCTGGTGGTGAAGTAGATGCCTGTTGGCTTTCGGTTGGTTGTTGTTGGTCTTTTCCTTTATAAATCCACTGCAAGCCTAAGTGTTTTTGCAATTGCTGCAACAATTGCGATGCCACGAGCGGTTTGGGTAGAAAATCGCTGGCACCAGCTTCCATACTGCGTTCGCGATCGCTTTGGGATACACTAGCAGAAGAAACAATAACTGGCACAGAGGCAAAATTTGGATGTTGGCGGATTCGCGATAAGAAAGCAAACCCGTCAAATTCCGATTCAAACAAATCCACAACAATCAAATGGGGCTGGAACCTCTGGGCAAGCTGCCAGCCACGTTCCCCATCTTGTGCTTCCCACACGTCAAATCCCAAACTCGATAGTAAATTAGAAAATACAGCGCAATTTTCCCACCGCCCATCCACCACCAACAACCGCTTGACAGACCCTTCGTATCCAGCAATATTTTCCAATGTCACCGATGTGGTTGCCGATGTCGCTGGTTGCAACACTGGCAGCGTCAGGTCAAACCAAAAGCAGCTACCAACCCCCACTTGACTTTCTAGTTGGATGCTGCTACCCATTATTTCTACAATCTTCTGACTCAAAGGCAATCCCAATCCCGTTCCTTGAGATTTTCGATCCGAGTCTCCCACCTGTTCGAAGGGTTGAAAGATTTGTTCTTGGGCTTCTGGGGGAATGCCAGTTCCCGTATCTTCAATTTGAAAGCGAATTGTTGCCTGGGTCATTTCGCCGCTACCAACAGTTGCTTGCGATTGTTCTAACAGAGAAACTCGAAACGTCACGGTTCCTGCTTGCGTAAACTTCACAGCATTGCCCAGTAAATTAACCAAAACTTGTCGCAGGCGTTTTTCATCTACACGCACCATGGCTGGTAAATCCGGATGGCTGTGGCAAACCAAAGCTACATTTTTTTGTTGGGCTTTGATGCGACACATTTCTACCACTCCGTTCACAAAAGAGGGTAAATGGCATTCCCCTGGCGATAAGGTGAGTTTTTGGGCTTCGACTTTTGATAGATCGAGAATGTCGTTAATCAAAACCAGCAGGTGAGAACCGCATTCGTTGATAATACGCGCGTGTTGGTGCACTTGGGGCGTAGGTTGTTCGGTATTTTCTAGAATTTGGGCGTATCCCAAAATGCCATTGAGGGGCGTTCGCAGTTCGTGACTCATGTTGGTCAAGAACTCGCTTTTAGCTTGGTTGGCAGCGTCGGCTTGTTTTTTGGCTACTTCCAGTTCGGCGGTGCGTTCTTCAACTTTGCGTTCTAAATTGCGGGAATATTCTTCTAATTGTTGGTAGAGGCGGGCGTTTTCTAGGGAAATGGAAATTTGCGATGTTAAGATTTGTAAGGTAGCAATGCGATCGCGGGTAAAAACCCCGGCAACATCTTGGTTTTCTAAATATAAAATGCCGGTTAGTTTGCCACGATGGATAATGGGCAAACACAAAATCGATCGGGGTTGGTTGGCAACAACATAGGGGTCGCTGGCGATGCGTTCGTCTTGGGTGGCATCTTCAATGGCGAGGTATTTTCTGGTACGCTGGACGTAGTTAACAGCGGCTATGGCTAAGGTGTCGCTGGGCTGTTCTTCTAAAGAATGCGATCGCTGAATTTTGAGTTCGTTTCCTTGCAAAAATCCTTGAATTTCCACCAACCAGCTTTCGTTTTCCCGATTTAAAAATAAGCCTTTTTGCGCTCCCGAATTGGCGATCGCAATATTCATTAATTTTTGCAGCAGCTTATCGAGTACAATTTCTTCCGATAGGGCTTGGGAAGCGTTAATCGTAGCGTCTACATCCAACAGTTTGGAACTGGCACCGGTGGTCGAGTTTGTATTTCGTTGTAGGGAGCGCGTTTGGCTAGCATAAGAATGTTGGCGCAGCCAAAATTGCGGATATCTGGATTCTAAATTCTTGACCTTAGCCGTTGCCCCCCAGCAGCAATAGCAAAAATGGGCTTTGTTGAGATACATCTGGGCAATTTCTTGTCTGCCCAAATTGTGATAAAATTCTCCTGCTCGTTCGTATGCGATCGCCTCTTCGTTCGTAAAATTTTGTTCCCTAGCCCCAGCAATGGCGCGATCGTAATATTCCATGGCGTCTAAATAATTGCCCAAAACTCGGGCTTTTTCGGCTTCCACCAAATCAACTTTATGTTGGTAGTTGCTGCGGCTGCGATCGCACCAATTGCAGAGTTTCTGTTGGTTGCTTTCTACCAACTCAATAACAGTTGGCGAAACGCGATCGTCTCCTAAATTGTATTCTCCCAACAAAGCCAAAGAATAGTAAAAATTGGTTTGGGAAACCTGCATCATCCCTACCAAAGTATTTTCGTATTTCATACCTCGTTGTGCCCAAACTACAGCCTGGCGATAGTCTTTCATAATATAAGCCAGCATGGTCTGTGCCAAATACAGAGAAAACACAGACATGTGGTTGTTGCTGTCTTGCAGGAAAGCCGCCATTTCATCTGTATCGAAATCCTCGCCGTTCAAACTGGCAGAGAGGTGGGTTTCTTCCTGCAATTTCAAGGTTAGCTGGTACCAAATCCTAGCGTAAAAATACTGAAATTCCCGCTGGAATTTTTGCAGAAAATCCAAATAGTGGGCGTGTTCTCGCCTGACTGTATCTAAAGTTTCGCCGCTTAAAAATAAATAACCGCAGTAGAAACAAGCTGCATAACAAGCGTATTCTACATCGCCGATTTCCAAACTGCTTTGCCAGGCTTCTAGCAACGGTTCGATGGTGGAACGAATGTGTTCTTTCCAGTGGCGAACGAAGAAATTAAAGACTAAATAAACTTGCCCTTTGACGCTGGTGGCGTGGTATTTTTCTAACAGCAACAGTGCCAAACGACCGAACTGGTATCCCGATTCCACATCTCCATTTACGCCGACAAACAGCAAGCTATATTCCACATAGGCATAGGCAGCCAAATCGGAATTTCCCCCTTTGACGCACAAATCCACCATGGAAAGGGCAACAATGGGAAACAAACTGGGGCGACCGATGAACACTGGCGGCGTGACGGTGACCAGCATCCGCAAAGCGGCGTAGCGATAGGGGTCGGTCATGGTGGGGAGGTTTTCCAGTTCCCCAATTTTTTGACCTCGCCATGGGGAAAGTTCCACCGAAAGCCGTTCGGTAGCGGCTGCCAGTTGTTCTTGTTCTTGGGGCAGGGAAATACCTAACAGGGATAAGCCCTGCAGGGCTACGTCAATGGCTTCTCCCATTTGGTTTTGGGAAATCAGGTGTTGGACCTCGATTTCGTAGACTTTAACCAAGTTGAGAACGTCTTTGGCGTGGTTGCGAATGGTTTGTGCCAAGCTTTGAGCGCGATCGCTATGGTTGCTAGCATATTCAACTTCCACTCCTTCCAGATACAAATCTAAGGTTAGTTGGTAGAGGTCTTGCCAAGCTGTTGCTGGCAGCAGTTCCAAGGCAACATTTAGATAGCGATGCGCAGTTTCGTATGCGGTAGCAGCTTTGGCTTTGCGGATAGCAATTAAATTTAAGTTAGCTAAATCGCCCCGTTCTTCGGTGTCGTCAATCAGGTCAACACCGCAAATTAATTGGTTAACAATATCGAAAATTTTTCCTTCTAAGCGATCGCGATCGATATGTTGTTTCAGCAGCCGACCAATTTGCAGGTGGGTCTTGCGTTTTTGCTGTTCCGGAATCAGCGAATAAGCGGCCTGCTGTACGCGATCGTGCAAAAATTGGTAACTAGACCCTTGATTCTCGCCACGGTATCCCACGGCAGTTGCGTTTCCGTTGCTGCTAGCTACCGGCTGGGAAAAGTCTGGCACTGGCAATACCAATCCTTCTTCAACGGCATACCACAAATCCTGGGCGGTTGTTTGTAGGGATTTTTGGCAAACCACACTCAAAATATCTAAGTCGAAGCAAGTGCCAATACAAGCCGCTAGTTTCAGGGTTTCTTGGGTACTGCTGGGCAACTGGTGGACCCGGCGTACCATTAATTCTACAATCCCCACATCGGTAATGCCCACGGATTGAATGTAACCGATATCCCACTGCCAGCGACCTTTGTTAAAATCAAAAGCTAGCAAGTTTTGCTGGTACAACGCTTGAATTAGCTGATGCAGGTAAAAAGGATTTCCTTGGGTTTTGGCATGAAGCAGTTCCGCAAGTTCTTGGTAGTCCGATCGTGGTGGCGAGGTTGGGTCAGATTTACCAGTGGTTTCCAGCATAGCGGCTAGCAACTGTTCGACGTGATGTTGCCGCAAATTGGTTACGGTCATTTTGCTGGTTTTTTGCGTTTGGGAAATTTTTTCAATGGTGCGGCTGAGGGGATGGGTGGTGCTTACTTCGTTGTCTCGATAGGCACCCACCAGCAGCAAATGCTGGCAATCGGAATCGCTGGCTAAAAGCTGCAAGAGTTTCAAAGAACCGGCATCTGCCCATTGCAAGTCGTCGAGAAAGATGACCAACGGGGTTTCTGGCTGGGCAAATACACCGACAAACTGTTTGAAGACCAACTGAAAGCGGTTTTGGGTTTCTGTAGGGCTGAGGGCTGGTGCGGGTGGCTGTTTGCCGATAATGAACTCGACTTCCCCAATGGCATCGACAATGACTTGACCGTTGCTACCCAAGGCATGCTGGAGCTTTTGTTTCCAAACTTCTAAATGCTGTTGGGGTTGGGCCAGAATTTGGCGTACTAGGTCTTGGAAAGCTTGAATGAATGCTGCATAAGGAATATCCTGTTGAAATTGGTCGAATTTGCCGCTGATATAGTATCCCCCTTGCTGTAAAGTTGGTTGGCGCAAGGTTTCAACCAAAGCAGATTTACCAATGCCAGAATAACCGCTTACTAAAAACAGTTCTTTGTCCCCCTGGCAAACTCGTTGCAAGGCGTTTTGTAAGGTTCGGATTTCGGTTTCGCGACCGAAGAGTTGGTAGGGAAACTGCAACTGAGCGGATGAATCTTGTTGCGCGATCGCAAATTCTTGTATTTCTGCATTTTGTTGCCACTGTTCCCAACAAGTTTGCAAGTCCGATTTCAAGCCGTAGGCGCTTTGGTAGCGGTCTTCAGCGCGTTTGGCAAGCAGTTTGTCGGTAATATGGGACAAAATGGGTGGTAGGTTTGGACAAATTTGACAAAGTGGGGGAGGCGTTTTGGCAATGTGGCTGTGTACCAACGCCATGGGGTCGGTATCGGGAAAGGGAAGTTCGCCTGCTAGCAATTCGTAGAAGGTGACTCCCAAGGAATACAAATCCGTGCGATGGTCGATGGGGCGATTGACGCGACCGGTTTGTTCTGGGGAAATATAAGCCAGGGTGCCTTCCATAAAGTCAGGATTGGCGGTGTAGGTTTTCCCTGGCGGAACCGAAACCGCCATGCTAAAGTCAGTGAGCTTGACTTGCTGAGTATCGGGATGGATGATAATATTGGCTGGTTTGATATCTTTGTGGATGATATAATGGTGGTGCAGAGCTGCCAAAGCATCGGTAATTTGAATCGCGATCGCGAAAAATTCTCCAATTGTCAAACGTCTCTCGCTGACGAAATCCTGTAGCGATTCTCCCAAAAAGCCTTCTAAAATTAAAGCCAGACCGGCTTCGCTGTTTATCAGTTCGTAGGGTTGAATAATCCCAGGAATGTTGTTTCCTTGCAATAGATTATATTCATGTTTGAGGCTTTCCACTTTTGACAAAGACGAAGCCCCTGCTTTTAGCAATTTAATCACCACAGGGTGGCCATCTGCATAACGGTAACCGCGATACAAAATCGTGGTATCGGTTTCGTGGAGAACTTCCGCTCGTTCGTATGGTAAACCAGACATTTCGGTTGTTCTTTCCCTTATTTTATGGTCCGATTCGGATGCCCTCGGTCGCTATTCGATCGAGCTTTTTCTCTCAGTTGTCCGCTGGTTGCCTACCTACCATTGGCTAGCTCCGCAAGTACTGCTTCCCTATTTTGCCAAATTCTTAAAATTTTGACTAGTGGCAACTATGTCGATCGTTGGCAAATATTTATAAGTTGGCGTTTTTTTAGCGATAGGTAGCTACCCGATGGTTCCCCACCAAATGCTGCGAAACCAACTATTGCTTACCTTCACATTCACATTTGGCTTACCCAACCGCAACCGCAGAAACATGCAATCTTTGAAAAGATTCGTTACCATTGTTGCATAGGTTCAAAATCCTGCAAACTTGATTTTTTCGAGAGACACTGCAATTGTACGGGAATGGCCAGCAGCAATGCCCATAGAACTAATGGAATGGGGAAGAAAAACGATGGAGGGTTTTTTTGATGGAATCCTTCACTTTTCTCGTCAATCTCTTGTTATGTTTTGCTGCTTTTTGCCGATTGCTATACTTTTTCTGTAATTGTCTTTCAAATTTTTCTCGTTCTTTCACCGGATGGTAAATGCCAGGTTTGCTTAAATCAAGCTTGGTTGTGGTGGCATAGATGGTTTTCTTGAGGCTTTCTGGAAACGTTTGCACTTGCAGACCTGCTTTCCGAATCGCCGTTCCCATTCTCAACTCGCAGAAAACATCGTTGTAGGTTACATTATCGAGCGTGCGAATTGCGCCGTCGTGGGAAAATAAGGTTGCCACGTAGGGAACCACACCAGCAATGTACGGGCGGTCTTCCGGATCGAGTTTGTTCACTTCTTCTTTTTTAAACCATCCCCAATTGGGTTTGTTTTCTGGCGTATAAAACGTACGGCAGCTAACGTCAGCATCCCAAACGTCGGCATAAGCTTCCCGCAGGGGCATGGTGCACCGACAATCGTATTCTAATATTACATATCTTTTGGCAGAAATTTCCCGATTGAGAAACCACAAATAAAACGTCGTATCGATGGAACGCCATTTGTTACTCGTATCCCAAGGAGAAGAAAATTGGTTCACGTCTACAGTATCGGGCAAGTATTCATCCACATCATTGGTAACCGGTATAACGACGGCATCTGGATTGTTTTCTTTAATCAGGTTGAGATGCTGTAGGGTTAGATCGTCAATGCTGTGGTAGTGGTAGAGAATACAAAGTTCTTTCATAACGCATTATATTTTTTATTTTTGTAAGATTTGTCTGGCAGCAACTGCCCCTCGTTCTGTTGGATTTAGTAGAAACCACCGAAGCACAAAACCAATGTTTCCTTAATTATAACACAATCGGCATGCCCCATCGAGACCTTAGCCTCTTTTCCCAATGTCCCACTACCTTCCCGTAGCCTTTCCACAGACTACAATTGGGCTTTTTGTCGAACGGCGACAGCTCTTTCTTGGGCTTTGTTCACCGTATCTGCTTCGTCAATCGTTTGCATAACCCGATTTTTCATAACCACTTGACCGCCAATGACCACTGTATCTACATCTGCCCCTCTGGCTGAGTACACCAATGTGGCGATGGGGTCGTGGGCTGGCGTTAAATGAGGCGATCGCACGTTCACCAAAGTGAGGTCGGCCAAAAAGTCTTTTTGAATGCTGCCCAAGCAGTGCCCCATGCCCAAGGCTTGCGCGTTTCCCCGGGTTGCCATAGAAAATACCTGCGGGGCAATCAGGGCATCCGCCTGTCGGGTGGTGACCTTTTGCAACAAAGCCGCATCTTTCATGGTTTGGAACATATCCTGATTATTGTTGCAAGATGGACCGTCGCAAGCCAATCCCAGGGGAACCCCTGCTTGTTGCAATTGGGGAATGGGGGCAACGCCAGAAGCCAAAATCATGTTGCTGGTGGGGTTGTGAATTACTGAAGCCCCCGAGTTAGCGATGAGTTGTACGTCACGATCGCTTACATGAACGCAGTGGTTGAGCATCACCCGATCGCTTAACGCCCCTACATCCGCCAGCATTTCTACGTTGCTTTTGCCGGTACGCTGGCGGACCAATTGGTTGTATTCTGGCGTTTCCGATGTGTGTAAGTGAATCAACGCATCCTGGTCTTGGGATAAAGCCACTGCATCTTCAAATGCTTTGGCTGTGGACCCCCAAGGCACTAAAGGACCGACGCCAATGCGAACGTGGGCGCGATCGCGCCATTTACGAATGAGGTTTTGGGTGCGTTGAAAAATATTTTGCCGACTTTCTACAAATCCATCAAAGAACGATTCGTCGTTACTAGAACGGAAGAAAAAGGTGCGAATGCCCGTACGTGCCAAACTTTCTACCGCAACTTCATCTGCCCCATCCCCGTAGTGAGGGCTAAAAAAGATTTCGCAGATGGTGGTGTTTCCGGCTTTGATATTTTCAATGGCTCCCAATTCCATACTCAGGGCGTAGTCCGATCGGTCAAACGCCCGCATCATGGGAATCTGGGCATCGGAAAGCCAGTGCAGCAAAGCGCGATCGCTCCCTAAAGAACGCCCATAGATCGTACATAAGTGGGTATGGGCATTAATCAAACCAGGAATAACCAGCATGCCCGTGGCATCCAAGGTGCGATCGTAGCTATCTTGAGGTGGCGTACCGCTACCCACTTCCACAATCCATTGGTCTTCCACGATAACATAACCGCGATCGATAACCGTTTGCCGGCTATCGTTGGTGGCGATCGCACCTTTTGAAATCAAAAGTTTGGACATGAAGCTTGAAAACCAGAAACACTGCTAAAATGCTACCAAAAATGGATATAGCAATTTCACATCAGATACAGACAGAATATTTCTAGAAAATGGGAAACCCTGTAGGGGTAGTTCGCAAACCGCCCCTACCAATTGCATCGTATACTTATGCATCCATATTTTGGATTTCCACCGGTTCGATATCATCGGCAGGGGAGAATCCAAACACGCGGGCGTAGAAATATAGTTCCGCCTCCAAAGCGCGTTTGATATTGTCAGCTTGGCGAAATCCGTGCTGTTCTCCTTCAAAAGTCACGTAAGCCACGGGTAACCCGCGATCGCGCAAGGCATTCACCATCATTTCCGCTTGGTTGGGTGGCACAATTTTATCTTCGAGTCCTTGGAAGAAAATAATCGGACAAGATAGGCGCTCGCAAGCGTTAATGGGCGATCGCTGCTGGTAAAGTTCCTGTTGGTCGGGATAAGGACCCACCAAACGGTCCAAATAGCGGGATTCAAATTTATGGGTTTCCCGGGCCAAAGCTTCCAAATCGCTGACCCCGTAGTAACTAGCACCAGCACAGAAATCATCCCGGAAGGTCAACGCGCTGAGAGTGGTATAGCCACCGGCACTGCTACCGGTAATAATTAAACGATTTTCATCCACCCAACCTTGCTTGGCTAAGTACTTGGCCCCGTTGACGCAATCATCTACATCGGCAACGCCCCATTTACCATGCAAGCTGTGGCGGTATTCGCGACCGTACCCGGTACTACCGCGATAGTTTACATCCAAAAAGCCAAATCCGCGACTGGTCCAATATTGAACGCGCAAGCTCAAACTGCTGCTGGTAGCCCCCGTGGGACCGCCGTGGCTTTTAACAATCAGCGGTGGCTTTTCGTTTTCCGGACCTTGGTAGTCCTGATTTTGGGGTGGATAGAAAATACCGTAAGCGGTAGCGCCATCTTCGGTAGGAAATTCAATAGATTGGGGTTGGGAAATGTATCCCGAATCCACCTGTACGCTGCTAGAACGGCGAATAACCGTGGTTTCTCCCGTATTGGCATCAATTTCTACCAAAGCTGCCGCTTGCGTAGCAGAACCGGCCAGGGTTACCAAGCGATCGCCATGGGCGCGAATGCCAGCAAATGTGGTGTATTCTGTGGAAATAGGGGTGAGAGTTTTGCGTTCTAGGTTCAAACTCGCCAGATACCACAACCCCTTTTGGGTATAGGTACACAGAATGCGATTGGAACTGGCAAAATCGTAGGTCCGCATGCCAAACACCCACAGGGGCAGTCCAAATTCTGCCGTCATGGGAAACACGGGTTCGATGGTACCGTTTTCTTGGCGGTAGAGATTCCACCAGTTGCTGCGATCGCTAACCCAATACAAAATACCATCGGGGGACCATTCCGGTTGAAAAATGGATTCCTCCTGTTTTTCGCCGGCAATGCAGGTTCTTTCTCCTAAAGACCCATCGCTGTTGATAGGGGCAACCCACAGTTGGGTACTATCCCAGGGCATGTTGGGATGGTTCCAACTAATCCAGCATAATTGGCTGCCGTCGGGGTTGATGCGGGGATTGGCGTAGAAATCTTCCCCAGATACCAAAACCTCACCGGTGGTGTTGCCATCCAAAGAAATGCTGACTATGGTATTGCTGGGTTCCCCTTCGCCGCGATTGTCTTCGCAAACGGCAATCAAGCGATTGCGATCGCGATCGACGCTAAAATCGGCATACCGCAGTACGCCGGGTTCTTCTGCTAGTGTAAGCTGTTGCGGGGCAGAATCCAGGGTTTGCCGATAAATGGCTTGGTCGGCAAAATGAACAAAATAGATAACCCCATCAACGACGGTAAAGGCACCACCGCCGTATTCGTGAACGCGGGTACGGACATTATATTCTGGCGGCGTAATTTCTTGGACGTTCCCGTCGGGGGTCCGACGCATGATGACATTGCGTCCTTTTTCGGCTGGTCTGCCTTCTACCCAATAGATATCATCGCCATCGAGAACCGAACCTGCCAAACGCAGGCTTCCCGTAACGATTAAATCGGAAGTAATGGGCGATTTCCAAGTTCCGTAGGCAGCTGTTTGTGCTAAATTCATAAGTTCTGGCAATATATCCGACAATAAATGAAACTGTTGTAGGGATGGTTAATCAATCCCACTTTCAGCAATCTCTGTATTTTCTATAGTATAAAGTTTGTGGTTTTTTGAATTTTCTGTAGGCAAAATGCATTTTTCGTTGGTGAGTTAGGAGTATTTATGGGACGAATTTTTCTATCAGCCGGACATGGCGGTCCTGAAGATGGCAAGCGCGATCCCGGTACAGTGGCCGGAGACACCACCGAAGCACAAGAAATGATTCGATTGCGGGATATGGTGGTTTCAGAATTGCGATCGCGGGATTTGGAAGTCTTGTCGGTTCCTGACGATCTGAGTTTAGAGCAAACCGTTGACTGGATCAACCTGCGGACCAAATCGGGGGATATTGCTTTAGAACTGCATACCAACTCTTCTTCCAATCCCGATGCCAAGGGGGCAACGGCCTTTTACATTGCCAACAACGAACAACGTCGCAAACATGCCGAACTGATGCTGATGGCTTTGCAGCGGCGGGTTCCCCAACTGAGTTCTAGAGGGGCCAAGCCGGATACGGAAAGCGGTACGGGAAAATTGGCGTTCTGCCGCTGGATTATTACCCCATCGGTTTATTTGGAAGTTATTTTTCTCACCAATCCCCAACAGCGATCGCTTTTACAAAATCGCCGTCGGGACTTTGCGTTAGGCATTGCTGACGGTTTGGCAGCTTGGTTGCGAGGAACCTCTTTACCCACACCCAGTCCCAGCCCTACTCCCACGCCCTCACCTACCCCGACGCCATCGCCAAAAGAAGAATATCCCAACATTGGCATCAATATGAACGGCAAAAACTACGGCGAACAGGGAATTATCGTCAACGGCAATGCCTACGTACCGGTGGAATTGATAGATAATTTTGGCATCGACGCTGCCGAAGCCCAGGATTTGCGCCGCATCAACTACAAAAGCATCGTCTACGTTCGGGCTGTGGATTTGCGAGAATACGATATCTCTGTAGGTTGGGACAAAGATACGCGCACGGTCATTCTGCGTTCTATTTTAAACCTGTGTCCCGGTCAAATGGACCGCATTATGGGACATGGCAATACCACGGAAGTACAGTTAATGATGTTTCTCAAGTCCAACAATCAAAATGCCTTGGATGAATATCCCGATATTGCCAAACTGTACCGCGAAGAAGCCAGCGTAGAAGGGATTAACTACGATATTGCTTTTTGTCAAATGTGTTTGGAAACTGATTTCCTACGTTTCGGTGGCGAAATTGAGCCTACACAAAACAATTTTGCCGATTTGGGTGATATTAGTTCGGCCAACGGCAGTGCTTCTTTTTCCAGTGCCCGCCTGGGGGTGAGGGCACAAATCCAGCATCTAAAAGCCTATGCTAGTACCGAACCTTTGGTTCAAGAAGTGGTAGACCCCAGATTTCGTTTCGTTAGCCGGGGAATTGCCCCTCTGGTACCCCAACTCAGCGGTCGTTGGACGGCGGAGTCCGATTACGGTAGCAAAATTATGTCTCTGGTGCGTCGTTTGTACGAGTCAGCCGGATTGATGTAACAAGAGCCAAAAATAGAATTTGCTCTAACCAGGATAAATGGGGAAGACTGCCAGCGATCGCAAATTTTTGGTAAAAATTCCATGAATGTTTAGCCTGGTAAGGTTCAACGCCCAGGATAGTTGCTTAATCTTTTTGGGTTGAGTAGGCTAGATTCAAATTGAAAGTATTTTGGGGACTTTTATGGCAGGCCAATCTATTTGGTTGGGTAGCATTGCATCTATATTCATGCTCGGAATATCGGGAACAGCCGCGGCCCAACAACTACCTTTTCAACAGCAGATGCCCCAACAGCAACCATCAGAAGACATTTCCGTTGGAGACGACGAGTTGCGAAGCTTTGTCAGTGTTGTCCAAACCGTTCAATCCATCAAAAATAATGCTTTAACGGAAATGAGGCAACAGCTGCAAGACAGAGATTTAAATTGGCAGCGATTCGATCGATTCGTACAACAGCAGCGAGGAAATACCAACGTCAATCTCAACCTTAGCCAACAAGAAAAACAAAAGTTCCAGCAAGCCAGAAATCGCATCCGCCAAATCGGGCAAGAAGCGAGAAGCAAAATCCAACAAGCCATTCGAGATAAAGGGTTGGAAGTCAGTCGCTTTCAGGAAATTTTTCATGCCGTTCGTCAAAACCGAGAATTACGGGACAAAGCCATCTATATAATGAACCAAATCCAGCACCAACAAACGAGCGCCCCGCAACCAAATTCCAATGCCAACTCCCAATAATATGGCATCCGGGCAGTTGTCTCTGCGATCGCAGCTTGATTGGAAAAAATTGAGTGTATGTTTCGCCTCATATTGCTGGAATTGGATAACGTTGAATCCTGTCCGGGATGGTTGTCTATTTTTTTTGGTTGGAGTAGGATGGATTTAGGCTGAAGATATTTTTGGAAATTTATGGTAGGCAAATCTATTTTATTGGGAAGCGCAGCATCTATCCTGATGCTAGGAACGCCCGCTGTTGCACAACAACAAAATGCCCAACAGCAGCCACCAACTTCCCAACAACAGGCATCAGAAGCTTCTCCCGTTCGAGATGGCGAATTGCGAAGCTTTGTGAGTGCTTTCCAAACCATTAAATCAATTCAAGCAGATGCTGCTGAAAAAATGAGGCAAGAGGTTAAAGACCAAGGGCTGAGTTTGGATCGATTCAAACAGTACTTGCAACAGCAGCAAGGCAATGGCAATAGCAGCATGAATCTCAGCCAAGAGGAAAAACAAAAATTCCAGCAAGCCACCAATAGTATCCAGCAAATCCAGCAAGAAACACAAAGTCAAATCCAACAAGCCGTTCGAGATGAAGGGTTGGAAGTAAATCGCTTTCGGGAAATCCAGAATGCTGTTCGCCAAGATAAAGAACTGCGGCAAAAAGCCATGCAGTATATGAGGAACAGCCAGCAACAACAAAATCCTGCTCGACCCAATTCTCAATAAATTAGCATTTTTCTCCCGGCGATCGCTATTTTCCTTGGAATTTGGTTAGATTTTCACGATAACTGCATGTTCCTCTGACTTTTGGTCAGAGGATTCTTATTTTATAGAAGCAAATATTCCATGTAGTATGCCAGCAAAAGAAGGGGTAGATGAAACTACCCCCCAAATTGACAACTCAAACTCAGAGAATGATGCCAATTTTAAGTTAAGCTACGATAATCGCGAAAAGGATAGACAAAACCACGATAGCAACGAAACCGCCAAAACCTAGTTCATCCGAATCATCGTCATCTCGATCGTGTTGGTGATGGTGGTGATGTTCGCTATCTTCGGAATTGAGCGGAATCCGGATGTAGCGATCGGGTTGCTTTTCATCAGGAAAGAAAATGTAGGCATCTTCGTAGTGGTGGCGGGATTTTTTAGACATCTGGGTAGTCACCTCCAGCAGGGGGAGTATTGGCAAGTGGTGTAGTAGGGTTCCTCCTACATCTCCTTATTTCGCTCGTTGGTATTGCAATTCAGTAAAATTTGGCGCAGGAGATACAGCATTTACAAGTTTGCAAGTACAGACTAGAGAACCACTAGAAGCAAAATGTTTCGATGGCAACCGAACCATCGCTACCTGCTGGTTCCGCTGCTGTACTTTATGCGTTTGCAATAGAAGACAAAACTTTTACCCGTAGGGAAACTCCATGAATTTGGAGTTTTGTAGATGCTCGAACGGCGGTTTTCCCCGTTTCCCCTTACTTATCACCAGACAGTAGTTATGCAATGGTTGTGATGGCTTTTCAAAACAACCGACCTTGTTGAGAAAAAAAAGTTCCCAAATCTATTGAGCGTTCGCGATCGCTAGCCCATTGCAAAAAGAACTCCCTAAAATCGCTCGTACCAATGAAAACTTCAGTTCTTTCACTTGCTACAGAAAGCCTCATGCAAACAAAGAAAAACGCTCCTGCCTTATTTTCTAGGCAAAACCAGATGGTGCTAACTTTGCTTTTTGATAGAATCCTTGTCAAATATCTTTTATTAATCTAATATGAAATCCGCTTGAATAGAAGTTGATTGCCCTCAAACCCCCGGCTGCGATGCCCTGAGCTTGCCGAAGGGGACTTACAGGGGGTTATACCCAATTTGATACTGGTCGAAGTAAATTAAGTCTATAGCCGAATTTCATATAAGGTAAAACAAACTATATTTCTATGCTACATAGATAATACAACATTGTCAACCAATCCCAACCAATAACCAAAAAATTTAGGTAACAAGGGAACTTTCTCCCACACCAGCGCCAAGCTACGACAAAATAGAATGTACTAGGCATTGAAAAACGGTCCTACATGCGTAGAATTGGGCGTCAAATCAAATCCATAGGAAAGGGATTGCTTTCCCCCCATCGCCGCCGGGTCAAGCTCTTGCTAGCTGCGGTTTTGTTGCTTTTGTTGGGGCGATCGCTACCCTATTTGGCGCCGATTCACGCCACCGATTTAGTTCCCCAGCAGCAAACCATTTCCTTTCGCGATCGCCACGGATTGCCCTTGGGAACCTTGCTAACCCGCGACCAAGAACACACAACTGTGGTTCCGCTGGAACAAATTTCTCCGTATTTCCAACAAGCCATGCTGGCCGCCGAAGACCAGCGATTTTACCAACACGGCGGCGTGGATATGCTAGCTGTAGGGAGAGCTTTGCTAGAAGCCGTCGAATCCGGCAAAATCGTCAGCGGTGCTTCCACCATCACCATGCAGCTAGCACGAATGGCTTCAGAATCTGCCCCTCGTACGTTTCCCACCAAAATCCAGGAAACATGGCGTTCCTGGCGTATCGAAGCTGGCAGCAGTAAAGACGAAATTTTCCATGCCTACCTCAACCGTCTGCCTATGGGAGGCAATCTCTATGGCGTAGAAGCCGCCGCCAGAACCTATTTTGGCGTACCAGCTGCCGATTTGAGCTTGGCACAAGCCACCATGCTAGCCGCCATTCCCAACGCACCCAATCGCTTCAATCCCTATTACGGTTTGTGGGAATTGAAAAAACGACAGGAATACATTCTCAATCGTATGGCAGCCGAGGGATATATTTCCCGCGATCGCGCGCAAAAAGCTAGGCAGGCATCGCCACAGCTACTCTCTTCCGAACAAGGCATTGTCGCCGCACCGCATTTTCTATTCTGGCTCTCGCAACGCCTACCCGACAGCGCCTCTCAAGTGCGCACGACCCTGGATTTGCCCTTACAAAAATTTGTTCAAAACCAACTAGAACAAGTCATCAAACAATTAGCCTCCCGCAATGTTCGCCACGGTGCCGCATTGGTTATCGACAACCACACCGGGGAAATACGCGCTTATGTGGGTTCTCCTGGTTATTTTGCCGATCGTCGAGGCAGCAACGACGGCGTGCAAGCCTTGCGCCAACCCGGTTCCACGTTAAAACCATTTCTGTACGAACTAGCGCTGTACAACGGCACCATTCGACCCAATACCATTTTGGCAGATGTGCCCACCCATTACCCGATTCCCGGTGCCAAAGTGTACAGTCCCATCGATTATAGTAAAAAATTCCACGGACCAGTGCGGGTACGCGCAGCGCTGGCCAATTCCCTTAACGTACCGGCCGTGCGGGTTTTGGAAGATATGGGTGTGGAAAGTTTCTTGCAACGCTTGCGGCAGTTGGGATTCGAGCATTTAGACAAATCTGCCGAACATTACGGTTTGGGTTTGGCTTTGGGAAGCGGCGAGGTTTCCCTGTGGGAGCTGGCAAGAGCTTATACCAGAATGGCAACGGAAGGCAGAATTCAATCTTTGATTGTCAAACCTAACAAAACCCAAGCTCGTAGTGGTTCTGTGGCGGCAAAAGAACGCCGCTACTGGCGCTTGATTGTCGATATGTTAAGCGATCGCCACGCCCGCGCCACGGCTTTTGGAGTAGAATCAGTATTAAACTTGCCATTTCCGGCGGCTGTCAAAACCGGTACTTCTTCGGATTATCGCGATACGTGGACGGTCGGTTTTACCAGCGATTATACGGTAGCCACTTGGGTGGGAAATTTCAACGGCGATCGCATGGATGGGGTTTCCGGGGTGCAAGGAGCAGCACCTTTGTGGCAGCGGATTATGCTTCGCTTGCACGAAAACAAAGAGCCAGAGCCTTTTCCCAAACCCCAGAAAATGCAACAGTATCCCATTTGCGCGGTGACAGGATTGAAACCCACATCCAAGTGTAACAACGTGGTGTTGGAATATTTGGCACAGCAGGATATGGATGAGTATCGCCAACCACCAAACAATCTGCAGCTACCGCCGGAATACAACAATTGGCTGGCGCAGCAAAAGCAAACTCGCTTTGCCGATGCTTTGCAGATTGTCTTTCCCCAGGAAAACGATTATTTTCTGATGGATGCGGAACATTCTTCCCGTTTGAAATTTGAACTGGCTGGGGTGCCAGATGGGGAAGTGAATTGGTGGTTGCTGGGTGAAGGTGAAAAAACCTTGCTGTCTACCACCGAATCTCAAGATTCTTTGTTTTGGTCAATGCGACCGGGAAATTGGGTTTTGCAGGTAAAATCAAAAGAGGAAGAGAAAGGCAGCCAGGTGCGCTTTCAAGTGCAAACGGCGACATCTCAACAGCAGAAACGGGGTTTTTCTGTAACTGGCGAAACCAACTAGGCACCTGGGTTTAGTTGAAACGATCGCTAACCTGCAAGCGACCTCGGTTAATGGAGTAGAATAGACGATTGAGAGCTTTGTATTCCTCTTCGTTGAGTTCGCCTTTGAGCAAAGCTGCCATTAAACCATAGCGATCGCTAAGGGTTAAGATACCAGTGGCACTGGCAGAAGCGAAAATTTCGGAAATGGCATCGGGTAGGGGGTAAATGGTAGGAGACATAAGTAGTAACACTGAATTCGTACGTTTTTATTATCGACGTTGGCGATTGTATTCTCTGTGACAATACGGGAGTTTGTATGCGATCGCGATCGCATGTCTCCAACGAACCTCGCTGCCACAACAATTAATTTCTAGTTAATTATGCGGATGCCCCTGAATCTTTTTTCCAATGTAAATGCGAATTCTGCGAAAGTTTGTAAACTTTTGGCAAAGTTCTCCGCAATTTTTTATAAATTTTCTATAAAAGTTACCGATAGCAGCAGCCAAAACCACCACCATCGTTGCATTTTGCCGACTCTACGCATCTACACTTAAACCGCCAAAAAATCGGACTCACCCATGGCACTAGAGTCAACGTTGGGTAAACAACAGTACTGGTGTGGTTACGCCACCAATCAATACCGATTGTTTCATGGCATCGGGTACGTTAGCATCGGTGCTGGTATTGCTACCAAAAACCATATCGCTGCCAGCATTGCCATTCAGCGTATCATCCCCAGGACCGCCATTGAGGGCATCGTTTCCCCCAAAACCAGCGATCGCGTCGTTGCCAGCCAACCCAAAGATTTTTTCGCCAAGTTCGGTTCCCAAAATCACATCGTTGCCACTCGTTGTAGCTAGCAATGGATTGGTACTTGGCGTAGGTTCCACAGATAAGGCATTGAGGGATAGCGAATTTTCCGCTTCTGTTTTCCATTCACCAGGATCGACATCATCCGTTGCGATCGCGCGATCGATACGTACAAAATCAACAGCCATATTTTCTTCTCCTACTTGAATTTATGGAAATGCCATTCAATTCCCCAATCGTTGTTTGGCTTTTCTGGAATATCGAGTCATTTTGACGGCATAATACCATTTCCTTAATAGTCTGCAAGAGATAATAGGGGCATTTTTGTAGGGG
>CAYZHY010000072.1:0-4032 GCA_964477525.1 uncultured Geitlerinema sp.
CGAAGTCGAAGCGCCTGTGCTGAGCGAAGTCGAAGCACCATCTTCCGAACCCAACTCATAGGTTTCGCGAAACTGCCCAATAGCATCAAAGCCTACCCGATGGCAGAAATCACCGAAACCTTCGCCGGGTTTCCTCTCCCGCTTGAAATAGGCAAAAATGGGTTCGAGGAACTGTTCCAACTCCTCATCCCGCATGCGATCGCAAATCGGTTCTGCCAAGCGGGTTTGGTCGAAGGAACCGCCCAGCCAGACTTGATAGGCACCCGGCATGCTACCCACAAACGCCAACTCCGCCATATACGGGCGAGAGCAACCGTTGGGGCAACCGGTCATCCGAATGGTAAACTGCTCGTCTTGCAAGCCCATCCGATTCAGCAAAGTCCGAATGCGCCCCAAAAATCCTGGCAGTTGCCGTTCTGACTCGGTAATCGCCAAACCGCAAGTGGGCAATGCCGGGCAAGCCATGGAATACCGCACCAACGGATCGAGTTCCTCGTGACTTTGCACCCCGTGGCTGCTGAGGATGCTTTGGATTTCGTCGCGATATTCCGGCGCAATTTCGTACAAAATCACATTGTGGTTGGGCGTTAGCCGCAGGGGAATTTGGAATTTCTCCACAATTTTGCGCAGCGCCGTTTTCAACTGCAGCGAATCCGTATCTTTAATGCGCCCATTTTCAATGGAAACGCCTACGAACAGCTTGCCATCGCCCTGTTCGTGCCATCCCAGATAGTCTTCGTAACGAAATTCCGGTAGCGGCTGGAACGGTTCGAGGGATTTGCCGAAATATGCTTCCACCTTCTGGCGGAACTTCTCCACACCCCAATCGTACAATAAGTATTTCATGCGGGCATTGCGGCGCTGGTAGCGTTCCCCGTAATCTCGCTGGGTTGCCACAATCGCTTTCATCAAATCGTAAACATCTTCTTTGGCAACGTAGCCCAACGGATCGCCCATGCGGGCAAACGTGTCTTCCTTGTTGTGGGTGCGACCCATGCCGCCGCCGACGATGACGTTAAACCCTTGCAACTGCTGGTTTTCGTCCATAATGGTCACAAACCCCACATCCTGGGTGTAGATATCCACGGCGTTATCCCCAGGTACCGTCACCGCACACTTAAACTTGCGGGGCATGTATTGGGTGCCGTAAATGGGTTCTTCGCTGTTGTGGAAGATAGTGCCGTTGCCGTCGCGTTCCCTAGCCGCTTTTACTTCCGGGGCAGCTTCTGAGGAAATGGCTTTTTCACCATCCAGCCAAATTTCGTAGTATGCCCCCGTTTGCGGACTAAGCAAATCGGCGATATTGTTAGCATATTCCCAGGCATATTGGTATTCCGGGCGATTTTTAAAGGGCGCTGGCGATGCCATGACGTTGCGGTTCAAATCGCCGCAGGCACCTAGGGTAGACCCCAAATTGCGTACGATATCGGAAATTACCGTTTTCAGATTTTGTTTTAAAATCCCGTGTAGCTGAAATCCCTGACGGGTGGTGACCCGCAACGTGTCGTTGGCGTATTGGCTAGACAAACGGTCTAATGTCAAGTATAGTTGTGCCGGCATCACTCCCGCAGGGCTACGGGTACGCAGCATGAATTGATAATCTTTGCCTTGCCCTTTTTGGCGATTATCCCGGTTGTCTTGCTGGTAGGAACCGTGGAATTTGAGGATTTGTACGCCATCTTTGGAAAAATGGTCGCTGTCTTCTTGTAGTTCCGTGGCAACCGGTTCGCGCAAAAAGTTGCTGTTTGCTTTGATGCCTTCTAGTTTGGATTGTTTGGGTTGGGAATTTTGCGATGTTGTAGTGTTGGTCATAGTCAATTCGCGATCGCAGGTTTCTTGGTAACAACAATTCAGTTAGGAGAAATCAACCTG
This sequence comes from uncultured Geitlerinema sp., assembly GCA_964477525.1. GTDB lineage: Bacteria > Cyanobacteriota > Cyanobacteriia > Cyanobacteriales > PCC-9228 > PCC-9228. Next base: position 1,873 of record CAYZHY010000072.1, read on the forward strand.
CTGGCTAGCTAGCAGACAGGAAAATGGCAAACCATTCTTACTGCGGGAAGTAAGAAGATTTACCTATTTTTCGGACTATCTCCGGTAATCCGCTCGATTTTTGGTATTTAGATCCTATCATACATTTTTGTTGCGATCGGGAAAACCCAAGATCCTATTAAGAATTAGTACTAAATAAATAAATAGATATATATAAAAATAGAAATAAAAAAGGGATAAAGAAAATGAATTCCTTATCCCTTCTATAAATTGCGAATAGCGATCGCGATCGTCTTAGAAAGCCTCAAACAGTCGTTTGCAATCGAACGAAAAATTTAACTGCTGGAATCTCCATACGGATACTGCATTTCGACATCAATTTTGGTGTTGTTGCCACCAACCACAAACATGGCTTCCCCAAAATTCGCGGGTCGCGTACGCATTTCGGGGTTGTTGGAAAAGCCAAATCCTTCTTTGGGGGCACCAATCAAATTGCGATCGATTTCGGAATCGGCGTTTTCATCGTGGAACAATCCCAAAGCATAGTTTCCCCAAGGCAAATCGGGAATTTCTACGTTTAAAGGGCGATCGCTAATCGAGGTACATTTTGTATAGTAAGCATGCTCCCGCTCTTGGGGAAAGCCACGGCTGCTGTTAAACAGCGCCATACAAACTTGCCCCTGTTGATTTTTCAACCCCTTGACTTCCACCGTCAAAGTACTATTTTCCTTAGCAAATACAGATGGGGAGAGGGGAAAAGATAGCAATGTCGTCAGCACCATCCCCAACAAGAATTTTCCTGCCAAGCCACTCCGAGAAACTCGTTTCTTGCTTATTACCATAAAATCTCCAAAAGTCAATATATCGTTGCAATTCTTTACTTCATTTTAGTTCGTTTCCGAACACTGCCCCTCATCGTATTGAAAATCAAACGCAAACCAATGAGCGCGAGGAGGCTCTTGCGATGAAAAATTCTGTTCTCGCACGTAGTTCAAAGCAGCATTATCGAGAATATCTGACTCAGAAGACTGCAACAACACCGGTCCTTGTAAAAATTCTCCCCCAGAACCGACCAAAACACCCACAACCGCTTTTCCTTGCAATTGAGATTCGCAAGCCGCTTCCGGATAAAAATCTGTCACCGTCTTAGCAGGCATACCTTTAACTTGGGGATAATCGGAACGTAGCTCTTTCACCCAATCGAGATAAGCCGTTCCCGAACGTGCCATGGCTTCTCCCTGTTGGGCAGTAGATTGCGATCGCTGCTCGCCCAAACGTTCCTGACGCGCCTCATCCAACAACGCCTGCAATTTTTCCCGACGTTCCGGGGGAATATCTTCCGCATTGAGGTCTTCATTTAAAATCGAAGGTTTGGGGCTTTCAGAAGAACTGGTATCGGAAGGATTGGCAGCTCTCTGCGGCGACGGTGATGGCGACGGTGATGGCGACGGCGATGGCGACGGTGATGGGGATGGCGACGGCGATGCCAAAGTATCCGGCGGCATTGGACCCGCAGCAATTTTATGGGCAGGGGAAGTAAAAACAGGCGACGGTGGCGGTGCAGGATTGACCCTAGTTTGGGAATCAGATTCGGAACGTTCTTCAGAAGGCGTTGGAGAAGGAGAAACAGAAGTATTGGTCTCGCCAGAAGAAGATGGCAAATTGGAACGAGAAGTAGTGGAAGGCGACGGCACCTGCGTAGGCTGGGTACGAGGCGTGGAAGGCGTGTTTCTGGTGGTGGGATAATCGAACGTTTGTGGTGGCGTGTACTCGGTTTGCGGTAGCGGCGAGGTATTGGGAGACGGTAAAGGCGGCAGCGGCGAAATTAAAGGGGAAGAATTGCTAGGTTCTGATGTAGAAGGCGTAGAAAAATCCGGTAAATTTGCAGAAAAATCCGGCAAACGCTGCTGCTGTTGTGGTGAAAGTTCTACCATGTCAACAGAAGGCGGTGGTTCTAGGCTCGCTTCCTCGGAATCGGCAAACTCCAAATTTGGTAAAACAGTAGCAAAAAACAAACCGTGCAATCCCACCGACAACACCATTGCCAGCCACGTGGATTGCCGGTTGGGTTTGGAAGGAATGACATAGCGAATTTGGCTATTGGATGGATTGTAGGAAGAAGCCTGGGTCATGGTAGGTTCGGAAATTGTAAGTTAGGGAAAGGATACCGAGCGTGGGGGC
>CAYZHY010000072.1:4132-19980 GCA_964477525.1 uncultured Geitlerinema sp.
TGGGGGCGTGGGTGTATGTAGTGATTTTATTTGTTTGGTAGGGCGAATGCCTTTCGTTATGCTTTCAGAATTTTGTCTATTCTTACAGGGTTTCCCATGTTTATTTGGATGTTTATCATTTACTTTCGTTTGAAAAGCTAGATAGCAAAGAAGCTTTGATGGCTTTAATTGGAAATTGCGATCGCAGTTCTAATTTTCCGCAATTTCTTAAAGAACACTCAAATTTTTCCATAACCAATCCGATTTTCTTTCTCCCATGCTCGGTATGCCTCTAAACCTGCAACTTGCCACGCGCCCAATCCAGAAAATACTCCGCTTGGTCAAACCAAAAAGGTTGATTCCAGTAGACAAAACAGCTCGTTTCGCATAATAGCAGAGCCTGACGGGCAGCTTGGCTTTGTTCGGGGGATAATCGATTATCCGCCATGGCTTGGGCAAAATCCGCAGAAAGTTTGTCAATGGCGGCGCTGATTTGTTTTCTGCGATCGCCTCCTTCCCAGCTTTCGTGGCTGCCAATCCAGGAACCGCCAGCTTCGCGCAATCGTACTTCCGTGGGTTCGTCGGTGGGGTCGCCTTGGTAGCGATCGATATACTCGCTCACCGTTGCTAAAGTAACATCCGGTAGAGACTCGACTTGCCGTACCAAAGGTTCAAAGGTATTGGGGAAATATTCAAACATCATCACGTTACCGTTTTCCCCATCGGAAGTAGGTAGCACCAACGGCGGGATTTCTACCTCATCCGAGGCGAGTTTGCTAGCGCGATCGCGAATATCCTCCAAACAGCCATCGGCGTTTTGCCCGCTTTGCTGGCGAATGCCCATTTCCGTATCTCGCACGACGCACAAAATGCGATCGCGTTCCCCATTGGCTTCCACCACCAACCAATGCAGGCGATTTTCCACCTCTGCCGTACTCCATTCTGGCGGATACTGCAACGCCGAATGGGGTAAAATCAGCCATTCATAACCGTATTGTTTCAACAAGCGAATCAACCGTAGCGCCGCTGGCGACTCGCCCATCATGCCCATTTCCGGCAGCCAAAATCCTCTTACCCGCGCTAGGGCTTTTTCACCGAACAAATCCGCAAAAACGCGCCGCCACTGTTGAATTTGCGCTTCCCAATCCCGTTCGGGGGTGGTGGGGAAGTAACAATGGCTGTACGCCGTACCGGCAAATTCCACTGCATCGGGATAGGTATCCAAAACCCGCCGCCACAGTTCGATAACATCGCCGATGGGTTCGTCGTTGACATGCAGGTTGGCAAAGGTGCCGTTTTGCGACAGGTGTGCCAGTTCTTCTAACAAAATCCCGGAATAATCCACCATCATGCGGGGAGAATAGCCTTCGTTGCTGAGTTTTTCCGCATAGGCGGCGGGATTTTTATAGGCTTGGGCGAACCATTGCGCGTTCCAAGCTTCTTCGGAGTTGGGTTCGGCGTTGAGCATTTTTTCCAGATTGCCCCAGTAAGGGGGTTCCTTGTCTGGCGACCAAATGGGGGGTTGGTGCATGTGTAGCCAGGGAACGAAAATGGCGTTCATAAAAATTTTTCCTCAAAAATGCTGGGAATTGGGAAGTTTAGCTGGTTGCGGGAACAGGTTGGGTTAGGGCTTCGGTGATTTCCACCAAGCGATCGCGAAATTCGACCAATCGCTGTTCGATGGTTTCGTCTACAATTTTGCCACTGTCAAAGGCTTCGGAGGTGGCGTAGACAAATCGAGGAATTATCAAGCAGCGAAAGTCTAGCATCAGGCTATTGGCAAAGGGCATTACCGACATGTAGCTGCCTTTCCCGCCAGCGGCACAAAGAAAACCCACGATTTTTTGGTTCCAGGATTTGCCGGTCAGTTCTAGCAAGTTTTTGATGTTGGCGTTAACGTCATAGTTATAAATCGGGGTGGCCACTACCAACGCGGATGCTTGGGCAATGGTGTTGGCGAGTTCTGCCACGTTGGGATGGGCATAGGCGGAACGACCGTCGCACATGGGCAGTTCAATTTCCCGCAAATCCAACCGCTGTACGGGGTGATTTTGCTCTTGTAGCAGTTTTTGCGATCGCTCGGCTAAAATTTGGCTGTTACTTTCTGGATTGAGGCTTGCACCGATAATCAAATAGGTCATGGTTTACAATCTTTATACAGGGATGGGAAATATTTGTTAATATTTGTTTCGATTGTAGCGGAATTTGGGCAGCTACCCTCTCGATTCCCTATCAAACTTTCTATAGCGACTCCAACTTAAATGTAAATAAAATACACGATTGATATTTCTATGTAGCGGCATTTTGCGAAACGCCCCTACCAAAAATGTTCGCAATTTTTATCAAAACGCTATCGTGCTATGGCCAACGAAAAACGACCCACTGTAATTCTGCCAGGCTATCTGGCTGCCGCTAGAGAATACTATCCCATGCAGGAACACCTGCAAGCGTTGGGATTTCCCACCAAAGTGGTGCCCGTGCGCGTTCGCAATTGGTTTCCTACGGTAGGCGGGCGTTCCATGGTACCCATTTTGCGCTTGCTAGACCAAACCGTTCGAGAAACCCTGGGGCAGTACCAAACCGATAAAATCAATTTGGTGGGACACTCGGCGGGCGGTTGGATTGCTCGGATTTATCTGGGAACCAAGCCTTATACCATTCACGGGGATGTTGACGAAAATGCCAATTTATGGTATGCATATCCTAAAATTGCGACTTTGGTTTGTTTGGGAACGCCCCACACCAGCAACGAGCGCTGGACGCGCAAAAATCTAGATTTTGTCAACAACAACTATCCTGGTGCTTTTTACGCGCCCGATGTGCGCTACATATGCGTTGCTGGAAAAGCGATTTACGGAAAACGTCGTCCGGGGCAATGGTTGGCGTTCAACAGCTACAAAATTACTTGCAACCAGGGCAACACCTGGGGAGACGGCATTACCCCCATTAGCGCTGCCCATTTAGAAGGGGCGGACAATTTGGTTCTAGAACCAGTACACCATTCGCCCAAATCCGGCACTTGGTACGGTTCGCCGGAGATTGTGAAAACCTGGGCGGCGTATTTGCAATAGCGGTTTCAGGAAATGGGGGGTTGCTTGTGATGGGAATTTTTAGAAGTGGCTGGTGATTGACCTCCAGAGGGGTCAGTGGTGGATACTTGTTCTTTGGATGGGCGCTTTTTCCGCTTTTTCTCAGTGGTGGCTGGGGCCTCGAGGGCGGATTCGGGAATGTCGATTTCTTCCACCTCCGGTAATTTTTCCACCGTCAAATGAGATTGATTGCCACCAGAGAGGCGTTTGAGTAGTTTGGGTTTGGGGGCGTGGAATAGATAAATAATGCGATCGCCCGGTTGCCAGGATTCGTGAGCGATCGCGACCTGCAAACTCCCCTGACGCTCAACTAACAATGGCATCATAGCACCAGCTTGAATCAAAGCCTGTAAATGGGCCACCTGAAAAGCAAATCCCCGTTCTTTGAGAGAGGTCTCGCCCAACTTCACTTCCCCATCCGTGAGGTACTGGTTCCAGGTTTTCAGCGGCAACTCGGGAATGAGCGCTTGGCGAATCTTGGTTTTTTTGGCAAGAACTCTCGCTTGCGGGTCGTGGGGAAAGACCGCTAACACCCGGGGTGGGTTGAACTCTTCAATGGCACGCTGCGCCAAAACCAAATTAACCTCGCCATTTTTGGTCATAGCCAGAAAGGTTCCCATATCCTCCAATCCGGCTTCTTCGAGAACCTCCGTATCCATAGCACTGTTGAGAAAAACGCGGAAATCCTCTTGTTCTGCTTCTTTGGCAGCTTCCGGATTGGTATCGATGAGAACGACGGATTCGTTGCGTTCTTTAAACAAACGCGCTATCAAACGGCTGAGGGGATTGGAACCAACGATTAAAGCACCTTTGGCTTTGGTGGCTGTAATTTGCAAGAAATTGGCCAGGGTGCCAGCGGTGAGCCCTTGAATTAAGACGGTCATAATAATGGTGAGAAAGACCAAAGCTTTAATGGAATCCCCACCGTTAATTCCCCGTTCCGTTAGCAAAATGGCAAACAGAGAAGATACCGAAGCCGAAACAATGCCACGGGGACCGACCCAAGCCACAAACAGCTTTTGACGCCAGTTTAACGGGCTTTTCCAAGTACAAAGGGCAACATTGAGGGGGCGGACCACAAACATCAGGACCAAAACGGTAAACACACCGCCCCATCCCAAAACCACCAAACTGGCTAGGGATAAGTCAGCTGCCAACAGAATGAACAGTACCGAAACCGCAAGAATCGTTAGCTGGGTTTTGAAACGTCTCAGCAGGCGTTCTTCCGGCAAACCGTAGGCACGCAAGACAATCCCTGCGACCACAGTAGCCATCAATCCCGATTCGCTGAGAATTTCCTGTCCCAGACCAAACAGACCCCACAAACCTGCTAAGACCACCAGGTTTTTCAGGTCTTCCGATAGAAAATTGGCACGTCGCAGAAAAATTCCCAAAAATGCGCCACCGGCAGCGCCAATCCCCGCACCAATGGACAAGCGAACCAGCAAACCGGTAAGAACCCGCAGGGGGTCGGCATCGCCGTTGAGAACCAAATCCAACACCAAAACCGCAAGAATGGCTCCTACGGGATCGATCAGGACGCCTTCTCCTTCCAAAAGCGTTGCAACTTGCCGGTCTACAGGTACGTGTTTGAGCAGGGGACCGATGACCGTAGGTCCAGTAACCACCACCAAAGAAGCGTAGAGAAAGGCGATGGGCCAAGGAAATTCTCCTAAATAGTGAGCTGCCAAGCCACCGCCTAATAGGGTAATGAGAGTCCCTACGGTTACTAAGTTTCGCAGACTTCCCGATACTTTTCCTAGTTCTCTCAGGTTGAGATTGAGCCCCCCCTCAAAGAGAATAATGGCAACGGAAAGAGATACGATAACTTCCAGACCGTCACCAAGTAGCTGCGGGCGCAACCAACCGAGACAATCCGGTCCCAAAATGATGCCAAACAGCAACAAGAGAACAATGCCAGGAACTCGGAAGCGGTCAGCCAGAACTTGAGCACTGATGCCTGCGACGACGGTAACGATCATCAACAGGGTAACGTCAAAGGGCGCTTCCATAGGCAAAAGGATTTCTGGCTATTCCATGTAGGTGCATTCGTGACGGTTCTAACACAGCTCAAGGCAGTTCAACTCTAAAATTGCAAAGGTATAGAAAAATTCCCCCCTGCAGTGCCAACGCCAGCGAATCTTGCCTTGGGCAGTAATAGGCCCGAACTTCCAAAGTACCCAAATTTTCAAGTTTGGGGAAAGAAAAAAGAATTTAAATTTTTTAACGTCTTTTGACGATTCTATCGGTTTTTCCTATTTTAGGCAGGGAAACATAGCAGTTGGGCGGCCAACGTATAAGGAGGGCGGAGAAGCGCTGTCACCCGTTACCGGGGAAATAACGCCAGCCCAAGGCCCTTGGTTATTCGATATCATCGGTAAACGAACGATCGACGCTGGAATTAAAAATCGGTTCTACCCGAATGGCAACCACTCGGGATGGACGGACAACCATGTATTCTCCTTGAATCGTTTTCAAGGGAACGTTAATAAAATCATCCGATTGGGATTTGGGCATCAGTTCGCTGCTGTACCATTTTTGAAAATCCTGAATATTGGAAAAGCGTACTTCTTCCCGATGCCCGGTATCTAGAAATAAGTGAATTGTGTATTCGTCAGGGGTTCTCGGCATATTCCTTTCTTCCTGTTGTTTTTATGAAACTTTTTCAACCTTTCAAATCCCATTCATACCTTTTTCAGCCAGCGATCGCAACTGCTGTTGGTAGCAGGTTGGTTTTGAGCAGTTGTTGGGGGGGACTGCTCGCGATCGCATTTTTTGCTAAAGTTCCTCCCAGCTACAGTCAAAATCCACCAGAAAAGCAAACCACAGAAGAAACTACAGAAGAAATCACCGATCCAGGTTTGCACGAAGCCACCAAAGACCCCCAACCACCGCAGCAACTGGCCCCGATTATCTCCCCAGACAAACTACCCAATCGCCGACCACCTACTTTTGAAACCGGTATTTCACCAGCTTTTCAAGAATATCGCCTCGGTCCCGGCGACCAAATTTTCATTCAAGTCCAAAGATTCCCCGAACTTTCCATCACCACACAAGTTAATCCCCAAGGCAAAATTGTTATGCCCCTGCTTGGGGCTATTCGGGTCGAACAAAAAACCAGCGAAACCGTACAAAAAGAAATTCGCCAGCGTCTAGAAGAATTTGTCGTCAACCCTCAAGTCAGTGTAGAAGTCTTGGCGCGACGTACTGTAGAAGTGACGGTAACCGGCGAAGTTACGCAACCGGGTCTTTATCCCATTGGCACTCCCAATCTAGCGGCTGCCCTCCAAGCTGCCGGCGGTGCTACCAGCGAAGCGGACTTAAAACGGGTGGTGGTCCAGCGAAAATTACCGGATGGCAGAACCATCCAACAAGAGGTAGACTTGCTGACTCCCTTAAAAAACGGTAACGCCTTTCCCAAATTGCGTCTGGAAGACGAAGATGTGATTATTTTACCGGAAATTCCTCCAGAACGTCGGCAAGACTACGACTATCAGTTTGCCGACAATACCTTTTTATCAGCGCCCCAACAACCTATTCAACTCACTGTTATCGGTGAAGTGGCGCAACCAGGGTTTTACAATCTAGCTCCTGACTCCCGCGCTTTGGTCAATGCCATTCTCACTGCCGGCGGCGTTACCACCGAAGCCAACCTGAAAAATGTACGGGTGCGCCGACAGCAAGAAGATGGTTCGGTTGCTGAATTTACAGTCGATCTGTTTACGCCACTGGTCGAAGGCAACGATTTACCAGAAGTACGCTTGATCGACGGCGATGCCATTGTGATTCCCGAATTGCAACCAGAAGACTACGACAACTACAATCCCACCTTGATGGCGGAGTCCAACTTGGCCAAACCGCAAATTCAAGTACGTGTCCTCAGCCGTCCTGCTGGCACAGCGGGGGTGCAAACTCTTCCCAGCGGCAGTACCTTTGCCAATTTGCTCAACAACGTACCGTTACAAACAGCCGATGTAGATGATATTGCCTTAATTCGCTTTGACAAGGAGACAAAAGAAACAACGACCCGTTCTATTGACGGGAAAAAAGCGTTGCAAGGGCATCCCCAACACGATATCTTGTTGCGGGAAAACGATGTGGTCATTATTGGCCGCAACTTCATCAACAAAGTCAGCAACTTCCTCAATACCTTTACCCAACCTTTCCGAGATGTCTTGGGCTTTTTGTTATTTTTCGACTCTTTACGGGAGAGCACGCGCAATTTGTTTGCACCCACAGGGGGCAACAATAATAATAATAACAACTAACGATTTGATGAAGATTTTCCCCAAGATTGTTCCCATCGCTCGCTGTAGGTTGCAAAATGGTATTTAGACATGGGGGAATTTTCTAGCAACCGAGGGTAGGAACGGAGCAGATGACAAACAGGAAAGCTCGAGCGCCTTCTGTTTCCCTCCCCTCCCTTTTCTCCTTCGTTCTCCTATTTAACCAAAGACTCTTATGGCTCCTTCAATTGTCAAACGCTATTCTATCGCCTTCGGCAAATATAAATGGATAGGCATCATCATTTTTGTATTGGCAGCTTCGGGTTCGGGCCTGATCGCTTTGTTGCAAGACCCGCCTTCCAAGAGCTACGTAGCCAAAGGTGTACTCACTCAAAATAGAAACCCAGCTACAGTTTCTGCCACTGGGGAACAAATTTTACAGCGCGGCAAACAGCTAAGCGAGGATGTGCTGCTAGAAGAGAACGTCATTGTGGCAGTAGCCAATCAAGTCAACTTACCTGCCCAGCAAGTTTACGACAATACGAACTTAGATTTGCCACAACCAAACGAACAAGAGCAAAATAGCCAACCAGTTCGGGTAAGTTTTAAAGATTCAAATAAAGAGCGCGCTCAAAAAGCCGTTAAGGCACTGATGGAAGCGATGGTAGAACAAAGTCGCTTGTTAAACGTAAGTCGCTTGCAAAGTCTGATTGAGTCGCTCCAGGAACGTTTGCCAGAAGTGCGCTCGGAGTTAGAAAAAGCACAAGAGGAGTTGGAGAAATTCGAACGGGTAAAGGGTGCTGCCATTGTTTCTGCGAAAGAAGGGAGCTACGTGCAAGCAATTACTTCTAGCGAACAACAACAACGGCAGATTCAGATGGAACTAGAAGGAATCAACCAGCAAATTCAGAGTTTGTCCCAGCGACTGGGGATGACACCCGACCAAGCTTACGTAGCGCAGGCGCTAAGTGCTGATTCGATTATATCTAATTTGCGATCGCAACTGTCGCAGGTAGAAAATCAAATGAGCATCCTTAGCGAAAAATTGAAACCCAAACATCCACAGATGGTGGAACTGGAAAAACAAAAACAAGCTTTGGAAGATTTATTAAAACAACGAGCGCGAGAAGTGATTGGTGGCAGCGAACTAACAGCTCCCTTAGGAGCGGACCTACCAGTGCGACAAGCCAGTAGCTTGGATCCGGCTCGCCAACAAATGGCCAACTCTTTGGTGAGCTTGCAAACCCAAAAAGAAACCTTACAGCGACAGTTGGAAGCAGCGAAAAAAACGGAACAACGGTTGCGTCAGGAATACGCTAATATTCCCAACTTACAGTTAAAACGGGAACGGTTGGCAAATAAGGTTGCGGTCAAGAAAAAGCTATATAATCAAATTCAGTCGTCGTTGCTCGATGCTCAAGCTGCCGAGGCGGAGACAGTTAGCAATTTACGGATAGCTTCCGAACAGGTACCTGTAGAGACAAAAGTGGAATCCCAGACCAGTCCCTTGGTTATTGTAGGTGGTGGTACTTTCTTGGGATTGATTTTGGGAGGTGGCATTATCTTCCTACTGTCAGCTTTGGAAGGCAAATTCTACACAGCAGACGAAATTCGCGGTGCGTTCAAGGGACGAGATATACCAGTTTTGGGGGTTTTGCCCCAAGTTCCCATCCAAGATGGCGAAGATATGCCGATTTTCTTGGACCCCTACTCCCCTTATTTAGAGTATTGGGAACAGTTGCGTGGCAATTTACAGCTCAAAAGCCAAAAATCCCCACGTGCCATTACTATTTCCAGTTTATCTTCGGGAGAAGGAAAAACCTTTACGGCTTACAATTTAGCGATCGCATCGGCAAGAGCTGGTTGGCGGACGTTACTATTGGAATTAGATTTGCGATCGGCTTCTCAAACTGAGACTCTGCAAGTAAGCTCCGATACCAATAGTGCCATTGAACCGTTGCGTTACTACGACCACCTCAACCGTTGCATGCAGTTGGTACCCAGCGTGGAAAATCTCTACGTCGTTCCTAGCCCCGGTTCCCAACGCCAGCCATCTACAGTGCTAGAATCCAGCGAACTCAAAAATATTCTGCAAGAGGTAAAAAACCGGTTCGACTTTGTCATTATCGATACGCCATCGTTGAGTAGCTGTAACGATGCTTGGCTGGTAAACTCCTATACTGATGGGATGCTCTTGGTGACGCGCCCGCAATACACCAAGCAGGGATTGGTATCGGAATTTATCGATCCGCTGACGGAAGTGGAAGAAGATGAGGAAATGCCCATCCTAGGGGTTGCCATTAATGGTGTAGAAATGTCCGTTCCCACGAACAGCGATAGTTACGAACTCGAACACAACTCGTCTGACCAACCTTCTATGACCGAAAACCAGACAGAGATACAACAGTCACAGCAGACCCCAGTTTCCCATTCATCGCACACCTAGCTAGAAAATTGCTTTTGCTGGTACTAATCTTTATCCTTAAACAAGCCCAACATGGGAGCCAGGATAACCCCGAAAATAAAGCCCCCTGCGTGTGCCCAATAGGCAACACCACCTGCTTGTTCCCCGGAACCAACATTCAAACCTGCTATTCCGAGAACAGCCTGTTGTAGAAACCAAAATCCCAAATAGACAATGGCTGGCAGGTAAATCGTGGTGATAAAAAAGCCTAAAAAAACCAAAGTTAGAACTTTAGCACCAGGAAAACGAATGATATAAGCACCCATAACACCTGCGATCGCGCCAGAAGCCCCCAATAAAGGAACCTCAGAACCTGAAGAAACTAGCCACTGACTCAAACCAGCCAAAATCCCACAAAGAATATAAAAAATAGCGAAGCGCGTATGTCCCAAACGGTCTTCAATATTATTACCAAAAATCCATAAAAATAGCATATTCCCGCCCAGGTGCCATAAACCGCCATGCAGAAATTGAGAAGAAATCAATGTCACCCATTCAGGAACCATCGGTGGGTTCGACGCTTCTCCCTGGAAGCTAGCGGTTAACTGTGCGGGAACAATTGCCCAACTATTAAAAAACTCTCTTAGCTCCGTTTGGCTCAGGCCAAGTTGGTGTCCGAATACGAAGACATTCAGACCAATAAGAACGTAAACGACGAAAGAAGTTCTGATTGTGGGATTGTCATCTCCTATGGGCAGCACCGGTGTCCTTCCTCAGCATACGAGTCCTGACTCTACTTTAGCGTAGTTGCGCTTTCTTGCCCTAGGAAAGTTTAAAAATATGGGGAGCTACCGAGCGTGGGAGCGGCCGGAGCGTGGGTGCTTGGAAGTGACCGAACGTGAGCGCTTGGGAGATCGATAAAGTACAATGAATTGTTTTTTCTCATGCTCCCATACCCCGATACTCCCATGGCCCGATGCTCCCATACCTCTCTTATCAAAAACGCTACCAGCTAAGCTACTGGGAATCAAAAGTTTACAGAGAGGAGAAGGATTTGCCTTCTTGTTGAGTGGAATTATTGGTAATCGCTTTTCCTTACCTTAAGATCCGGAGACGATAACCTTACCTGACATGCCAGCACCGCGATGGGGTTGGCAAAAGAATTCGTATTCACCAGCGGGAGCATCTTCAGGAAAAGCAACCTCAAAGCTATCTCCAGCAGCATACAAAAGTCCTTCGTGAGATAGCTGGTCGGCTAGTTCCGGTGCTGGTATATCGGAGGGGTTAAAAACAACATTATGGGGAGGGATTTTGTTGTTAACGAATTTAATCGTATCTCCAGGTTGGATTTCGATTTCGCTGGGTACGTATACCAACGAAAAACTATCGGAACCCATTTTAACAGTGTGGGTTTCAGCAGCAGCTGGAGAAACAAACCCAAGCCAACTACCGATGGCAAGCAGCGTAGCTGTGAGTACAATTCCGAAACGTTGCCTCATGGTGGTAATTACATTCATGTTTGACTTCATGATGGCGCGACTGCAAAGGATGTAAACGGTTGATTTCGTTCCCATGTTGTACAGCTTGTAAAATTGGGAACACTATAAATATTACACAAATTTGACAACCTGTAAATATTTCGGTTAACCGCACTCCCACAACAGGCCAACCAGCGAAAAAGGTAGTTTACTAGATGTATAACAGCATTTCATGTAGGCAGTGCAGCTGTTTGTGCGATCGCTAACTACCCATGGCTGGTTTTACCAACCCTGCTTGGCTTTTTGTAAAACATAGGTAGCTACATCTCGAATTTCATTATCGTTCAAACGCCCTCCAAATGATGGCATGGCATTTTTGCCGTATTTCACTTGGGTTTGAATGGCATCGAGCGAATACATCCCATATTGTTGTAAGGCAGATTTTTTTAGGGTTTTGCCCGCCATAACCACGTTGCCACCATCAATGTGACAAGCAGAGCAATTACCACGAAAAATTTTCGCTCCTGATTTTGGATCGCCGGTTTCGGCAGCAAATGCGGCATCCGCAGTTAACCAGGCAAGACCCACAACCAACAAGAGCATCCAAGACCAAATTTGTCGTACGAACCAGTTCCTTTTCGCTACCATAAAAGTTCCTGCTATGGATCCGAGTCTCTATTCTATCTCGAACGGGGTAGGCGACCTAGAAAGATTGGGAAAACTAGTTTGGAAAGCGCCTACAATCGGAAACATCAAAAACTTGCCGAAGGTGGGGGCGACTATGGAATTTGCAAGACCGATTGCCATCGATTTATTTGCTGGTGCTGGCGGCATGACGTTAGGCTTCGAGCAAGCGGGTTTTGATGTGTTGGCAGCGGTGGAGTTTGACCCCATTCACTGCGCTACCCACGAATACAATTTTCCCCAAACCCAAATTTTGTGCCGCCACATGGCACATACTTCGGCGGCGGATATTCGCAGCCACACTGCGATCGCAGATCGAGAAATTGATGTGGTCTTTGGCGGTCCACCCTGCCAGGGATTTTCCCTTATTGGCAAACGCGCCATCGATGATTCCCGCAACTCGCTGGTTGCCCATTTCCTGCGCTTGGTGGTAGAACTGCAACCCAAATTTTGGGTAATGGAAAACGTTCCCGGGATGGCGAGCAAAAAATACCATTCTTTCTTGCAAGAGATCGTAAAACAATTTCGCGATCGCGGCTATCAAGTACACCCGGACCATCAAATTTTAAACGCTGCCCATTACGGCGTACCGCAAAATCGCGAACGGTTGTTTTTGCTGGGTAGTCGCGCCGATATCCCCCTGCCAGAATACCCAGAACCGATAACCAAACTTCCCCACCAAACAAACAGCGACTTGCCCCCCTGCCCCACCGTTTGGGAAGCCTTGCAAGACTTACCGGAAGTCGAACAATTTCCCGAACTATACCAACGGGATTGGGTAGAAGCCACATTTGGCAAACCCAGTCTTTACGGAGAATCGCTGCGAGAATTGCTGCTACCAGCAGATAATTATGCCGCCGCGCGATCGCACAATCGGTGTTTGCTAACCTCAAGCTTGCGAACCCGACATGCCGCTAAAAGCCAACAGCGATTTGCCGCTACACCTGGCGGGAAAACCGAACCCGTCAGCCGCTTTTTCAAACTCCATCCCCACGGAGTATGCAACACCCTGAGAGCGGGAACCCCCAGCAACCGGGGCGCTTTTACCTCCCCCCGCCCCATCCATCCCTACCAACCCCGCTGCATTACCGTCAGGGAAGCCGCCAGATTGCACTCCTATCCCGATTGGTTTCGCTTTCACACCACCAAATGGCATGGATTTCGGCAAATTGGCAATTCCGTTCCGCCCAAACTTGCTAAAGCCGTAGCGACAGAAATTCTCAAAGCCAATAAGCGATCGCCAGTCAAACCCAATCCGGAGGTTTTAGAATTGCCAGATGCCACCTTGCTGGAATTGACCATGTTTCAAGCAGCATCGCGTTACGGTGTCGATCCGCACATGGTGGAACCACGGTTACGC
Source organism: uncultured Geitlerinema sp. (assembly GCA_964477525.1). Classification (GTDB taxonomy): domain Bacteria; phylum Cyanobacteriota; class Cyanobacteriia; order Cyanobacteriales; family PCC-9228; genus PCC-9228. Next base: position 17,353 of record CAYZHY010000072.1, read on the forward strand.
CAACCCAGAAAACAGTGAGTTGGTTTCCCATTTATAATTTCTGCAATTTTGCCGTTTTGGGATTGAGAATTTTCTGGCTGTTGCCAAATTTAACCGCCACGGAAGGCTTGTCTTGTTGGCGAAAAACATGGGTAATTTCTCCCACACCAAAACTGCGGTGCAAAACGCGATCGCCCACTTGCAAATCTTCAATATTCGCCGCATTTTCTTGATATTTTGTAGCAGATTTTGCAGAATCAACGTGACGCAATTTCTTTTGAGAATTGGATGCCTTATTAGAAGCTTTTGTCTTTGTCGATTTCTGCTGGCGAACCTTTGTACCGCTTAACAACTCTTGGGGCAATTCTCCCAAAAACTTAGAAGGCATCGCCGGCTGGCGCGTATTTCCCCAGGTTCGTCGTTCTTGCGTATAGGTCAAAAACAACCGTTCCTGGGCGCGGGTAATCCCCACATAAGCCAATCGTCGTTCTTCCTCCAATGCTAGGGGGTCTTCCAAACTGCGGAAATGGGGTAACAATCCCTCTTCTACACCCGATAAAAATACCACCGGAAATTCCAATCCCTTCGCTGAATGCAGGGTCATCAAAGCAACTTTGGTGGCTTCTTCTTCCAAATTATCCGTATCCGCATTTAACGCTGCCGTTGACAAAAATCCATCGAGCGTTGCTTCCACATTTTCCTCTTCATATTGCAACACCGCATTGATTAACTCGCCCAAATTTTCCAAACGGTTTTTGGCTTCGTCGGTACTTTGATTTTTTAAATCCTCTTCGTAACCCGATTCTTCCATCACCAAACGCACCAAATCCGATGGTTTGAGCTGTTCCATTTTCTGCTGCCAGTGGCGAATTAACTGACTAAATTCAATGATGCGTTTGGCACTTTTGCCCACCAATGTTTTTACAGAATCTTCGTCGCTAACAACTTCCCATAAAGGCGCACTCAACTGTTGGGCAGCATTTTTTAATTTATCAACGGTGGTTTTGCCAATGCCGCGTTTGGGGGTATTGATAATCCGTAGCAAGCTAACACTATCAAATGGATTTACTAAGACGCGCAAATAGGAAAGAATATCTTTAATCTCCTTGCGATCGTAAAATTTAAATCCACCAATAATATTGTAGGGAATATTCCAGCGCACCATGGCTTCTTCCAAAACCCGCGATTGGGCATTGGTACGGTACAAAATCGCAAAACTGCCGAAATCAAATTTATCTTCTTCCTGGCGAACCAAAGCGAGGATTTGACTGGTGATAAATTCCGCTTCTTCGATTTCGTTATCGGCGCGTTGCAGGTGCAGTAAATCTCCAGAACCGCGCGTGGGTCGCAAGACTTTATCAATACGCTGGCTGTTATTTTGAATTAGCTGGTTAGCAGCATGGAGAATGGTTTCCCGGGAACGGTAATTTTCTTCAAGTTTAATCATGGTGCGGGTATCTTCATCGGGTAACCCGTCGCCAAAATCATCCTGAAAATTCATCAAAATAGTAAAGTCTGCCATGCGGAAACTGTAGATGGATTGGTCTACGTCTCCCACGACAAAAATGGAACGATGCTGCCAATTGTTATAAGATTGCGGGGATTCGCCGTTGGTAACCAGCAGCCGAATTAAATCGTATTGGGTGCGGTTGGTATCTTGGTATTCGTCTACGAGGATGTGGTGAAATTGGCGGTGCCAGTAGTCGAGAACCTGTTCGTTTTGTTGGAAAATTTCGGTGGGAATGCGGATGAGGTCGTCAAAATCTAAAGCGTTGTTGCTGGCGAGTTGGTCTTGATAGGTTTCGTAAATTTCTGCCAAAACGCGACCGCGATAGTTGGGTTCGTTGCTTTCTAAATCGCGGGGGGTCCAACCTTTATTTTTGGCACTGCCAATAGCGTAGCGCGTTTTTTTGGGATTGAATTTGCGATCGTCTAGATTGAGTTGTTCGGTAACAATTTGCTTGAAGAGACTTTGAACGTCGTTTTCGTCAAAAATGGAAAAATTGCGGGTCCACTGGCGACCTTTTTCGTCTTGGTATTTGTTAATATCGTAGCGGAGAATGCGGGCGCACAAACTGTGGAAAGTTCCTACCCAAATGGGTTTGATGTAAGTTTTCCAAACATGCGATCGCAATTGGGTTTGTTGGTCTTCGCGCATGGAATCTAAGGAGGTTCCATATTTAGTTTGCGCGGTAATTTCCGAAAACAATCGCTCAATCCGAGATTTCATTTCCCTGGCGGCTTTATTGGTAAAGGTTACCGCCATGATGTTTTCGGGGTTGACGCGGTAGGTGTGAATTAAATTAGCAACGCGATAGGTCAAAGCACGGGTTTTCCCCGAACCCGCGCCAGCTACCACCAACATGGGACCGCAAAAATGCTCCACAGCGCGGCGTTGGCTGTCGTTGAGATGGCTTAAATCTAATAAGGTATCGCTCATAAGTCACAAATTATAGAATGGGCGGACAAGGGGGTATTCCTACAATTATTAACGATTGGTAGAGGATAAGACAATCGGGGCGTATCGAGCGTGGGAGCGTACCGAGCGTGGGAGCGTGGGAGCTTGGGTGTGTGGGAGCTTGGGAGATACAATTGGTTGTTTTATCCGATGCCCCGACGCCCCCATGCACCGATGCCCCGAAGCACCGA
>CAYZHY010000073.1:0-19788 GCA_964477525.1 uncultured Geitlerinema sp.
CGATCGCTCGGCGGCATTTACCAAATTGCTTAAAGCAACCCACTGCCCGACACTGAGGTCTTCCGCCCGACATTGAGGGTCTACCTGTAATTGTTGCAAAAATTGGGTCAAGCGATCGCGCTTTAGATACGATTTCAAATTATTTCGTAACATTTTGCGCTTGTTGGCAAAACCCAATTTTACCAGAGTATCCAACAAACGCGGATTTTCAGCAGAAACTTGCAAACGGCGAGGATGCAACCGCACCACCGCCGAATCTACCTTGGGCGGCGGCGTAAAATAGCGTGCTGGCACCGACGCTACCCATTCACACTCTGCCAAATACTGTACCCGTACCGATAGCGCCCCAAATGTTTTTGACCCAGGCGCCGCTTGCAATCGTTCGGCAACTTCTTTTTGTACCAACAACACCAACGTATCGAACGCCGGGGTCACCGGTTGGGAAATCGTTCCCAACAACTTCTCCAAAATGGGACCGGTAATATTGTAAGGAATATTGGCCACCACCTTATTGGGCAATTGTTCCCAACCATAGGTCTGCCGCAACTGTTTCCAATCCAGCGATAGGATATCCGACGATAGTAAAATCAAATTCTCGCGATCGCCCAATTTTTTTTGTAGCTGGGCGTACAAATCCCAATCAATTTCCACCGCCACTACCGTTCCCGCCATCTGTAGCAGCCGTTGGGTCAGCAACCCAGTTCCCGGACCTACTTCCAAAACCAAATCTGCCGGTGAAAGTTCCGCCGCTGCCACAATTTCGTCCAAAATGGTGCCATCGCGCAGCCAATGCTGGGCAAATCGCTTGCGGGGCTGGTGCTTGAGGGAGCGATCGCTCATAAACCACAAACCTTAACAAAAAAAACAACCACGAACACCTGGCATTCAGCGTAAAAACAGCGCTAGAATCGCTTCCGTTTTCACTATACAAGTTGAACGCATCCAGCCATACCTACAAAAAATATAAACTTCTGTAAAGAATGACAGCCATCATTTTCAAAAAACTTGCCTAGCTACCTAACCAACTCAAATAACCTCCATAGCTGTAATTAAAAACAACAGCCTACAAGCGATCGTCAAGATTTGCAGAAAATTTATAATTTTCCTTGGAGAAAATTCAATATTTTTTGTTAAAGTTATATTACTTCGGGAATTCTGTTAAACAGGATACCAACCCTATATTCAAACTTTCCGAATTATTTATTGTTCGTATTCCTATATCTTAACTATGCGAGAACTTGTCGCCGTCTTAATCTTTGGAATGGCTACCCTAGCATCTGCCTATCTGTTCGGTCTTTTAGGCTATTTCTTCACCGGTATCTTTATTATTCTCGAACACATTCCCGAATGGGTATGGAGCGTTACTTTGCTATCGCTAACCATCATCATCTCCCGGGGATTGCCCTCCTCATCTGCCTAATCTCCCGCCTTCAGCTTGTGGTAGGATAGATGTCCGTATACATGCCGGTTTTCCACCATTGAGTCCAGCCACTTTTTCCTTTCACTGCAACGCGCGATGCAGCGAAACATACGCCAGAGCCGGGGTATTTACCACGCCACACGGAATTGTCGAAACACCCCGATTCATGCCTGTAGGCACCCTAGCAACGGTCAAAACCTTGACGCCCCAACAGTTGCAGGCAACAGGCACCCAAATGATTTTAGCCAACACCTATCACCTACACCTGCAACCCGGGGAAAATATTGTTGCCGCCGCTGGGGGTCTGCACTCCTTTATGAACTGGCATGGTCCCATTTTGACCGACTCCGGTGGGTTTCAAGTTTTTAGTTTAAGCGAAATTCGCACCATCAACGAACAAGGGGTTACCTTTAAATCGCCAAGAGATGGGCGCTTGGTATCCATGACCCCAGAAACCTCTATTCAGATTCAAAACCAACTAGGGGCAGATATCATTATGGCATTTGACGAATGCCCGCCCTATCCAGCCAGCGAAGAAGCCATTGCCACTGCCACCTCGCGCACCTACCGTTGGCTGCAGCGTTGTATAGATGCCCACCAACGGGAAGACCAAGCCTTGTTTGGCATCGTACAGGGAGGCGTTTATCCCGAATTGCGCCAGCAAGCCGTACGCGATGTAGCCAAATTGGATTTACCCGGTTATGCGATTGGTGGCGTGAGTGTGGGCGAACCACCAGAACTCATTAGCAAAATCGTGCGCTTGAGTGCCCCCAGTTTGCCAGCATCCAAACCTCGCTATTTAATGGGAGTGGGGACGTACCGGGAAATGGCACAAGCGATCGCTTCTGGTATTGATTTGTTTGACTGTGTCATTCCCACCCGAGTGGCCAGACACGGCGCTGCTTTGGTACGAGGAGAGCGCTGGCACTTAAAAAACGCTGGTTTTCGACAAGATTTTACTCCTCTCGACGAAACTTGTTCTTGCTATACCTGCCAAAATTTTACTCGTGCCTATTTGTGCCATTTGGTACGCGCTCAGGAAATTCTCGCTTACTCCTTGCTGTCGATCCACAATATCAGCGAATTGGTTCGCTTTACCCAAGAAATTCGCCAAGCTATTTTGGAAGACCGGTTTGCGGAAAGTTTTGCTAGCTGGCTGGATTGAGCAGTTTTGAGAAAAATTTCGCCAATTTCCGAAAATTTCCCCCAAAAAAATGTTGTGCCATTTGGATAGGCTGTGTTACTATAAAAAATTGTTGGGATGAAGGAAGCGCTCCTGCCAATGTCTTCCCAACCAGGAAACAAGGGCTTGTAGCTCAGTGGACTAGAGCACGTGGCTACGGACCACGGTGTCGGGGGTTCGAATCCTCCCAAGCCCGTTTTTAGAATTTTCTTTACCCCCTTACCAACTTGCTGGTGAGGGGGAAACTTTTTGTTGGCGCTCTCATACCAAATCCGATGCGTACAAATCACATTTGAGATAGAGGGGGAAGAATGGGAGGAGGGGGAGGAGGGGGAGAGACAACAAGAAGTTTTAGCTTGGGGGGATTTATCGGGTCTTCGCAGTACGGATTTGGTATCAGGAATTGCCAGAGCGAACGGCGTGGAAATCCGGACCGCGACCCGTGGCAAAGCGCAGGGAATGGGAAATATCTTTGTTGTTTAGAAAGAGAAAGACCACCAACGCAATGCTGGCGAAGATACCGGAAAGCGAGAACAGGGCAGGATAGCCAAGGTTCTGCGCTACAAGGCCCAAAACCGGTCCGGCTATGGCAATTCCCAGGTCAAACCCACCGATACTCAACGAAAAGATGCGTCCTCGTTCGCTGGCTGAGGAGCGATCGCCCATCAAAGCAATGGTCATGGGAATCAAAATCCCAGCACCAGAACCTTCTAAAATCCCGGCTAGCAAGAAAACAGCCGGACTACCTGCGTAGCTTAACAGTTGCATGCTAATAATGTAAGAGCACAGGCTGAGGGTAATAAACAAGCCTCGTCCGAAGCGATCGGAAGCTTTGCCGATAAAAAACCGCAAGCTAAAACTCGCGATCGCGGCGGCTGTGTAAAACCAACCAGGATTTAAAGGCACCCCACTGTCTTTAATATACAGGGGCAAAAAGCTGGATAGGGCACCAAACACCAAACCAATAAACAGCATCACCAATGCCGGTACGCGAACGCGAGGGCTAAGCAAAAGCTGCCACATGGATATTTGAGGGGTGAAATCGGAGGTATTGTCGCTATTTCCTTTTTTGTCTGGTGGTTCCGATTCTGGGGAGGGCGATTCGCCAATTAAGGTAGCGCAAAACCAAGCTACTCCCCCGAGGGCAGCAGCAACTGCAAATAAAGGAACGTGACCGAAAGATTCTTGGAGAAAGCCACCCATCGCCGGTCCAATTGCGACCCCCAAAGGCTGCACCAAACTCATGTAGCCAATCAGTTCCCCACGATGCTTGGGTGGTGACAAATCCGTTACCAACGTACTGTAGCCGGTGGTAAATGCCGCAATGCTAACGCCGTGGAAGGCACGGGATACCATCAGCAAGGGCACAGTACTCACTAGCATATATAGGAGAGGGGCCAGTCCGACCACTGCAGAACCAATTAAAAGGACGAGCTTGCGACTGCGGCGATCGGAAAGTTTGCCCAGGTAGTTGCGGGTAAGCAGCAACCCAATCGCAAAAGCACCCATGACCCATCCTACTTGCTGCTGGGTGCCGCCGAGATCCTGTACGTACAGCGGTAAGGTGGGTAATAAAGATGCCAAACTCGACCAAAACAACAAACCAGCAGCAAAGAGTGCTAGTAAGTTGCGACGTACCTGTGGCTGTAGCTGTTGAAAAACGGTCAAGCTTCCCCTCCGATAAGATTTAATGCCGCTCAAATGCTCGGCAAGCAGCTACTGGTTGCAATCAAGTACCAGCAAGGTGCTTTCTCCAGTGTGCCCCATTCCATTTTGTTAAGCAATATTAAGAATTGGGAGTGATGGTTGGCTCGTAGCTTGCCGAAATCCCTCTTTGGTTGCTGGGACTGGTAATTTGTTAATTTTTATAAAATTTCTTAAGCATTTGCGATCGATTCCTGCTAAAAAAACTTATGGAAGGTCAAGGTCTAAAATAGACTGGCTTCCAGAACCATCCATCAATAAATAGCAAGTCAAGATAAGGAGATAGACAGATGGGATTTCTGAAAAAAATCTTCGGCGGCATTTTTGCTTTTCTCGGTAGACTCTTGGGACTCAACAAAAAAGAAGAATATTACGTAGAAATTGGCGATAGTGGCAACCAAGGAGCGACAACATCCAACCAATCTCAAACCGCAGCTTCTGCTAGTTCCAGCGATCGCCAAGCTTCTACCCAAACCCAAGCTTCGCCATCGTCGGCAGCAACAGCTACCCAGAAAAAATCATCCCAGAAGAAATCGGCGAAACAAGAAACCTCCGCGCAGCCTGCGGCACAAACTTCCACCGTAGCACAGACGCAAACCATGACCCAACCCAAACCAGCGCAACAGCAGCAGCAAAAAGAAGCTGCCGATACGCTGTTTGCAGCAAACTTTCTGAATCCTTTTAATAAATCTACACCTCGCCGTCGTCCTAGTTCCAACATGACTTCATTCCTACAAATGGCCCAGGAAATGAACGCAACCCGGCGATAATTTTGGTGAAATCCTAAGATTCTGAAGATGTTTGAGATTGGTGGCAGAACACCAAGCCACTGTACAGTTGAAAAGCTGGATCCCAAGCACTAGACTGCTTGCGAGAAATATCCATATAAAACGGCAGACGGGAAAGCAGTTCCGGGAAATCTGCCACCGCTGTTTCCGCAAATGGGGAAAATAAAGACCAAACCGGAACCTTGGACAAATGGCTGGCAAGCAGTTCCCTCAGTTGGTTCCATTTGGGTCGATTGGTCATTTGTAGGGAAGCTTCGGTGGGATCGGGCTGTTGGCTAAAGCTGTACCCTTCGTGGAAGTTATAGCTACTGTCGCAAAACCGGAGAATGCTTTGGCGTTGTGGTAGGTGGAGGTCGCACACGCAAGTGTAATCGTGGGTTTTGGTTTTGTAGCGTACTTGTTCCGCGCGCGGTCGGCGGGGGTCGAAGTCGAAGCTATCTATGAATAGAGGCAGCAGACCTTCGACGATTTGACGAACTTCCGACCACTGGAAGGAAATGGCACCGAGTTGGTCGTTTTGGTCGTGACAAACTACGGTAGGTTGGGGGGTCAGTTGCTGAAAATAGTTGACGCGAAAAGTATGCAGTTGCTGAATGTCTGCAGTGGAGGTACAAAAGTTAGCGATCCCTCCCTGCTGCATTTGGCGGCTGTAGGCTTGGAGTTCTGCCATGTTGCCAGTACGATATAACCGCCAGCTACGGGTAGGAATTTGCAATCTGGCTGTGTAGGGGTCGGTATCGATTAGACGTGCGAGGTATTTGGCAGCATCGGCTTTTTTCTCATGGGAAATTGGTTCGAGAACTAAAACGCCTGGTTGGTCGCTACCGGGTTGGCTTTTGGCTTTGGCGATCGCATTTTCCAGGGCTTGTTTTTCTTGCTGTTCGAGGCGAGATAACCCCTGTCTGGCTTGGGATAAAATCTTGGGATTGGAAGTGCTGCGCAAGACTTGGCGATAGAGTTTTTCCGCTGCTTCGGCTTTACGGCTGGTTTCGTAAAGTCTCCCGGCATACAGTTGTACCCAAGGATTTTCCGGCGACGACTTAGTGAGTGGTTTAAGCAGTTGGGCAGCTTGGCGATACTCCTGCCGTTGCAGGGCAGCAGCAATTTTTTCTAACTCTTCATTCATGGAAACCTCCTGCAGTTGGCAATCCCCGCCACAATGGACTCAGAAGAAGCGAAATCGGAACGTGGCCTATTAAAAATACTATCTGTGTTGTCTGTGAAAGTATTTATAGATTTTTGATACTACACTCTATTATCATCTACCAAATACGGAATTTGCTTCCATTCCCGAGGGGGGATTGAAAACATTGACCGAAGCGATCGCATTTAAATTTTGTATAACTTGCCTATTTCTGGATCTCAAAACCAATCAAAAATCTGATTCGTAGCATTTCTTGAAACGAAAGCCATTTATATAGCTGGATAGTTCGTACGCGCATTGCTATTTAGATAAAGAGATTGTAAAGATACGCGATCGCTCTGGGCAGCACCGCGATCGCCATGCTAAATGGATAATAGAAATTGTTGGTTCGTATGGCTTTTCTAGATAAATGCTTCTATTCGTCCTATCCGACGACATTCTTTTAATTGAGAAAATAGGCATTTTTCGCTTGAAATTTTTGCCGTCAGTTCGCTCAATTTTTATTGGGAGAGTGTCCATTGTCTAAAGTTAGAAATCGTAAAGAATCGTTCCCAAACGCAATTTTTCGTATCATTTTTTGGTTCTGGAATATTGTTTTCCTGATAGTTGCTTACACGAGCCTTTTCTCGTTCGGTAGAGAGTTATTTGAGGGCGCCATCAACGGCGACATTCGACCCGAGATTTTGCTCTCTTTTTTGGCGATAGTCGGGGTTCCCACTGCTTGCACCTGGATTGGCTGGAAGCGATTTCGATCGCAACCGCTGAATTTATTTCGATTGTTTTACGGCGTGGAAGCACCGTTGGTTTTGTTATTACTGGTGAGGTTGTTTCTGTTGCGAGAACTCACTCCCATTAGCTCCTTGTTCTTGGCAACAGGAGCAATTTGTATGGGTGCATTCTTGCTGGAATTGTTTTACGGTTATGCTCACCGTCACCGATATTTGGCATGGGTACAGCTGGGCAGCCATAGCCTGATGTTTGCTGGTGGCCTTTGGGTGGGAATGGTGCTGCTGTTTTACGCCGTTCCCGCTGCTGGTGCGTTTGCTAGCGAATTTTTCAAGTTTCGTTGGCTGGCAAACTTTGGGCAAATGCTGCTGGAAAACCCTTTTCAGTCCATTTTGGTTTGGGCAATTTTCCTGGTGTGGTTTGGCATGAGTGCTACCTTGTTTTTCATGATGCCATCTGCCATGGCCACCTTATACGTACTGTCAGGACGCGATATTTGGACAAAATTTGCCCAACAATACGGACGAAAATGGGCTATTCGAGGAACGCTAGCGATCGCAAGTACCTGGCTTGTCTTATTTGTGGGATGGCAGCAACAACCGCAAATTCAAGCATTTGCATTGTTGGAACCGCCGCCGCAAACCGATGCGCAACGTCAAGAACTGCTAGCCAAATCCGATACCATTCGTGCTGGTTTGACCAACGCTTATTTATCAACCTATCGCTATATCAGTCCCATCGAAGATAATACCCACGTCTATTCCATGTATCGGTCGGTTTTTAATTTACCCGAAAGTTTGTGTTGGTGGCTGCAAGATAGCTACAATCTCTTGATGTCGCCGTTTCTGTATCGGGGTTCCCACTCGGATATTGACAAAGCCAAAACCCTGTACGCTGAATTTTTCGATACCCCCATTCAAAAAGGAGAGCGAACCAGTATCCGCCATGCATTGAAATCAACTGCCAATATCGACCAAGCCAAGGCAGGATTGTTAAATATTGACGGAAAGCGGGTTTGGCTGCGATCGCAACAGGTGAATGTTACCGAAGGTCGCAACACCGCGGAAGTGGAACTTCACGAAGTCTACGAAAACCAAACCCACGACGTTGAAGAGGTTTATTATTCCTTTTCCCTTCCCGAAAGTGCCGTGATTACCGGATTGTGGCTGGGAGATACCAGCGATCGCAGCACTCGCTTCCCCTTCAAAATATCGCCGCGCGGTGCCGCCCAAAAAGTATATAATTCGCAGGTACAGCGTTCCCGCCCTGTCGATCCGGCACTTTTGGAACAAGTAGGACCACGTCACTATCGCTTGCGTGCGTTTCCCATTCCGGAAAAACCGACGTTGGCAGAACGCCGCGGGGGCATCGATCGTCCCACAGAAATGCACCTGTGGTTGACCTACCGGGTAATGCAACAACCCCAGGGATGGCCGCTTCCCGAACTGGGAGAAAAGCGAAATATTTATTGGAATGAAGACACCGAACGCCGCTACAATGGCAAAGTCGTGCGTAACGAAAAATGGTTGCCATCATTTTTGCAAGCAGAGCAACCACTACGACCGAGCCGACGTAAGGCTACTTTATCCAACGGCGATCGCATTTGGGCGGAACCCCTTAGCGATGATGATTACGTACTGCCAGAAAACCAACGATTTGCCGTCGTTCTTGACAGTTCTCGCAGCATGGCGCAACAACGCCAGCAAGTTCTAGAAACTTTCAATTGGTTGCAAGAACGCGGATTTGCTGATAATCGCTTGGACAATAACGACGCGGATTTGTACGTGGCTACTGCTGCGGGGGCAACCCCTCAACGTATTGACGATTTGCGGCAATTCGACCCCAACGAAACTACTTTTTACGGGAATGTTTCCCTGGAATCCATGCTGCAACAATTTGTTAATTTGCGCGGCGAAACCAGCTACGATGGCATTCTGTTCGTTACCGATGCAGGAAATTACGAACTATCTGAGGAAAAAGCAAGTATTCCCAAACTTACCAATCCCCTGTGGATGGTGCATTTGGGTTCGCTTCCTCCTGCTTATAACGATGCCATGCTAGAAACAATTCAAAATAGTGGTGGTGGTGTTGCCACCGACATCGCGAGTGTGTTGCAACGACAAGCAACAACCGCCAAGTTTGGCGAACATGCAACCAATGTTGTGGATGGGTACGTCTGGAAGCGAGAACCCGGCGAAGCCACTTCAACATCGACAAACGGGTTTGCCCAGTTGGCAGCACGACAATCTATAGTTGCCTTGAGTAAGCAAATGGAAGACAAAAACCTGGCTGAGTTGGATACTATTCACGAGCTCGCGAAAACCTATCGGATTGTCTCTCCTTACTCATCTGCCATTGTTTTGGTCAATGACGAGCAGCGAGAAGCTTTAAAACAAGCGGAAGCTTCCCAAGATCGCTTTAACCGTAAAGTGGAAGACGGTCAAGAAGAGCTGGCACAACCGGGCAATCCTGCTAGTACGAGCATTCCCGAACCGAGGGCGATTTTGGGATTGGGCGTAATTGCAATTATCTTTCTCAGTCGAAAAAAGATTAATACCATTTCCTGAATAGTCTGCAAGAAATAATAGGGGCATTTTTTTAGGGGCGCTCGCGCGTTGCGCCCCTGCCAGGGAAACCGGGAAATACCCAAAAATCATTGTTTTTCAGAAATGGTATAAGAAGACTCTTTCTTAGTTGCCAGAAGCGATCGCAACCGTTAGAAAGCCATCCCAAGTTGCTAACTGTTGTGCAAGCGTTTCAGGGAGGCAATTTCGATGGTCATGACAAAAAAATGAATGGCTCAATTGGAACACGATGTCATATTGACTGACGAATTGGGTTTTATAATGGAGATTGTAGATAACTAGAAAATAAACGAACGAGCTACAAGCTAATTTGGTTATTTTTTTGCTCAGAGGTTATGGTTGAATGAATATCGCTTTGGGAACCCTGTTGCTGGTGGCGATCGCATTGCTTTTGGCTCAGCCCCTTCTCGTTACTCCTATCAAGCGAGCTTCAGAAGCTTTAGGATTTCAAACGCGCTATCAATGGCCTTTCATGTGGTTGGTTGCGATCGCTTTGCACCACGTGAAAGGGATCGTATTGGCTTTTTATAGAGGCATTACCAGTCCGATCGGGCGTTACCAGCGCTTGCAAACCCCACTGCAAAAATCGGGATTTTGGTTTTCGATTGCCAATACGTTTTTTGCACTGTTGGTTTTCCGCCCCGATTTGCTGATTGCGTGCGTTTTGCAGGGGAGTTTCGCGCCGCTGTCTGGTATTGAAATGGCCCCGCATTTGGTTGTGGGCTTTATATTTGGCGCGATCGCAGCGTGTACGGCATTTTACCATACATTTTTTGTCGATTTCTTAAAAGGACAGCATCACTACGAGCACGTGCTCGACACCACCCTCGAAGAAGCCCTCAAGGTCGAATTGCCGGAAGAACTCAAAGGCGATACTGCTTTTGAGCATTACGCCAGCACCAGAAAGCTTGCCCTAGACGGGATGGCGTCTTTAGGAGGTGTGAAGCCGGCATTTGAGCTGTTTTGCTTTCACCTGTTGAGTGGCACGCTTCCGGAAAAGTGCCCTACCCAGCATCGAGGAGCGGCGTTTTATTTCTTTCTGTGCGCCCATTCTCCCGAATACGACACCGATTGGTACGCCTATTCCAGCCTCTTTGATGCCAATCGCAATCCTGCTGGCAAATCCAATTTAATTTCCATGGGGGCAGAAACCTCTAGAGCGATCGCGGGTTGGTTTTGGGCTCGCCCGGATATGGTGGGTGAAGGATTGTGGGGCGCTAGCAAAAAGGTTCTCATTATTATTGCCACGCTCAAGCCTCGCTTGCTGAAAATTTGGTACAGCCGGGCGGCGCGCGTTGACTTTTTGCGCCAGATTCACCAACCCCCACAAAAACCTGAGTGGCTGCAGTATTTGGAAAAGCAGGCGTGGTATGGTTCCTTTGCCAGCTATGCCGGCAATTTGAAAGCAACACTTGCCAACGATATATCTTTGGTCATCGATCGCCTTTACGCTTCGGTAGCGATTTATGCGATTTTGTTCGTGATGCCTGCTTTCTTGCAAGATGCCTGGCACGAAGTCACTCGCGGTGCTGCCAACCATAGTTTTGTTGGGCTTGTAGAAGCAATCTCGTTCAATTTGAGCCACAACCCGGTAGCTTTGTTTACCGTGGGCATGGCTTTCTTTTTGCCCCTGGGTTTCGTGGAACTGGCTTTTCTAGACAACCAAGACCCGCCTGTTGAAAAGCCAGAGTTTACGCATTCTATTGAGGAACCAGTGAGTTGGGTGCCGCTCTACGTTCTGGAAGATATTGCCGGAGACGGCGACACGGAAGAACAATTCAAACGCCTGGCAGCAATTATCAAAGATTGGTCTTCGGTAGAACAAGCGGCAGAGAGACTTGGCATTGGAACGCCTCTCACCAAACCCGCGCAACTGTTCAAGCTGGTTTTGGGGCGGTTTATATCTGAAAAAGGTCGCGATCGCGGTAAAAACCCTGTACGCGCTTACATTGAGGAACTTGATGCGCTTATCGAGCTACAGGAGAGCAAGCAAGATGAAGGGAAGTCGCTGGAAGAGCCAGTTGTCGTCTCGAATTAGTTACCGAAGTTTTCGACTGTAGGATGGGAAGTAGGGGCGCTTCGCGAAGCGCCCCTACTGGTTTTTGCGATCGCACCGAATGCGAATGAAGGCCAGTGCTTTCGATGCGTCTTGAAAAATAATTGATAAAAATAAGCAAACAAACTTTATAGCAAGCTTGAATTTGTTGAAACCAGCAATATATACTGGAATAATCCTGGCAAACAAAGTTTCAAGAATATAGATATCCGTGTCCGATAGCACTTTCGCGAATTGGTTCGAACGGGTTACGGGTCATCCACCTTACCCCTATCAAGAACGTCTCGCAACCAAAGACGAGTTGCCTTTGCTGCTGGATATTCCCACAGGTGCGGGGAAAACAGCAGCCATTGTATTGGCGTGGTTGTGGCGACGAGAACATCGACACCTTTCCGAACCGCGACGTTTGGTGTACTGTTTGCCCATGCGATCGCTGGTGGAACAGACATATAGGGAAATTCAAACATGGCTGGAAAAAGCTGATTTACAAGACCGAGTGGAACGGCACCGACTGATGGGGGGTGCAGTGAGCCAGCGTTGGGATATCCATGCTGACAAAAGCTGCATTTTGGTAGGAACGCAAGACCAGCTTCTCAGCCGCGCCTTGAATCGAGGCTATGCCATGAGTCGATACAAATGGCCGGTTCATTTTGCTCTGTTGAATAACGACTGTCTCTGGGTCATTGACGAAACCCAACTCATGGGAACCGGTTTGAGAACGACCATGCAGCTACAGGGATTTCGAGAGCAATTTCAAACCTACGGTCCGACGCATACCTTATGGATGAGTGCCACGTTAGAGCTTGCGCGGAACGGCGGCGAAGCATCAAACCAAATGCAAACGGTGGATTACCAACGTGTTAGCCAGCTTGTGCGCAACGGTGTCGAAGCAACCGATAAAATCGAACATCTCAACGAGCGGGATTTGGCTAATGAGAAACTACAAAAACTCAATTCAGCTCGCAAACCCCTGCAACGCGCCCAAACCAGTTTGTCGGGAACTGGCAAAAAGGATACGAACAATTATGCCCAAGAATTGGCTGCCGAAGCGATCGCAGCTCACCAAGAAAATACCTTAACCATTGTTATTTGCAATCGGGTGGACCGAGCGCAAGAAGTATATCGGCAAATTGAGAAACAGGGCGCAACGCCGACGCTGATTCACTCTCGATTTCGAGAACAAGAGCGATCGCAGCTTACAGAATGGCTTCAAAACGACCCAAAAGGAATTTTGGTGGCAACGCAAGCCATTGAAGCTGGGGTGGATATTTCGGCAACGACGTTGTTTTCGGAACTTGCGCCTTGGTCGTCGCTGGTACAGCGATTTGGGCGTTGCAACCGACGTGGCGAAGATAGCCATGCTAGGGTCTACTGGATCGATATCGACCTATCCAAAAAAGGTGCGGCACTTCCATATACGGAAAAGGAACTAACCCTGGCGCGCGATCGCTTGTTAAATTTGGAAGATGTCGGCATTCAATCCGTACAAGGCATTGAAGTTCCCAGTTCGCCACCAGAAGGGTTGGTACCTCGCAAACGAGATTTGCTGGAACTGTTCGATACTTCCGCCGATTTAGCCGGGCACGATATTGATGTGTCGCCGTTTATCCGTCACAGCGAAGATACAGACGTAGCGATCGCGTGGCGGCAATGGTCCGATGAAAGCGAATTGCCAGCCATGGGAGCCTTGCAGCGTGCGGAACTCTGTCGCGTCAGCATTTGGAGAGCTAGGGAGTTTCTCAAAGAATCCCTCAAAGCCTCTCAAGTATGGACTTGGAATGGATACCAGCAACAATGGACTGCCGTTCGGGACATTTATCCGGGGATGTCGCTGTTGGTTCGGTGCAGCGTGGGTGGATATGCTTCCGATCTGGGCTTTACAGCGGATAAAAAAGATAAACCACGACAGGTGGAAACGGAAAAAATCGAACCCGATGCCGATAGCAGCGATAAATTATCCTATCTGCGGCATTACGTCAGTTTGCAACAGCATTCGGAAGATGTTGCCGACCAGGCGCGCCAACTTTGCCAGGCGTTTGCGGATTTTGGTTTGCCTGCAGAATGCATCCAGCGATCGGCGTACTGGCACGATTTTGGCAAAGCCCATCCCAATTTCCAAAAAATGCTAACCCAGGATGATACAGAAAGACAAAAAACGCTGTGGGCAAAATCCGATCGCCAGTCGCAAATGGAATCCCAACGCAAAGGTTTCCGCCACGAACTGGCGAGTGCCTTGATAGCGTTGCAGCAACAGGAAGACTTTCTGCTGGCGTATTTGGTAGCGGCACATCACGGCAAAGTCCGCACGACCATTCAGCCGCAGCCTTACGAATCATATCCCCAAGAGGGGGTAAAGCGATACGCGCGCGGAGTTTGGGAAAACGATGAAATTCCTGCTATTGATTTTGCCGAAATTCCAAAACAAACCTTGTCGCTAGATTGCATGGAGTTGGGGAACAATTCTTGGACCAGCCGCGCGATCGCACTTTTGCAAGAATACGGTCCTTTTCGCCTGGCCTTTCTAGAAGCATTGGTTCGCATTGCCGACTGGCGGGGGTCTGCCAAACGAGACCAACAGATATTAGGAGAAACCGATGCCTGAGATTTTATTGAAAGGATGCGCGCCGCAACCGCTGTCAAACTATCTCAAAGCGTTGGGAATTTTGCGGTTGGTGGCGGAACAGGAAGATTCGCAAGCAAGGGGATATTGGTATAAAAATGGATTTGTGGTGCAAACGCACTCGGCAAACGCAGATGTCGTGCAATTTTTGCTGCATCGCTACCAACCCACCCCCTTGATTTCCCCTTGGAATGGCAGTACGGGGTTTCACGAAGAAGACCAAAAAGCCAGTAAAAAGACTTTGGAAGCACTTGCCACCTCAACGGCTTCCCGATTTCAAGATTATCGAAACGCGATCGCAGTGGCTAGCGAACAAGTACAAGCGTTGCGCTCTACCCTGGATGACACCATTAAAAATAAAAAAGAACACATTACCAAAAAACTCAAATCCACTCTGATGGTGCGCCTGCGCAATCACCTTCCCGATCGGGCGTTGAGGTGGTTGGATACTTGTGCGCTGGTGAGCGATGAAAAGCTGTCGTTTCCGCCTTTGTTGGGAACGGGAGGCAATGACGGTAACTTCGAGTTTAGCCGTACTTTTATGCAGCAGCTTTTGGAACTGTTCGACCTGCAAACTGGCGACCTCCAGCCACCGACAGAAAAGCTCCTGCGAGCGGCATTGTTTGGCGATGCGATTCCCAACTTGGATTTTAGCGGCAAAATCGGTCAGTTTAATCCCATAGCCGCAGGTGGTCCCAACGCATCCGTTGGCTTTCAGGGGGATTCGCGGGTAAATCCTTGGGAGTACGTGCTGATGGTGGAAGGAACGCTGCTGTTTGCTGCTGGTGCAACGCGACGCTACGAACGCGCCGAACGGGGAACGTTGGCATATCCGTTTACCGTGCAAACGTCGGATGCGGGATACGGTAGCGCTTCGCCTGCCGATGCGAAAGACAGCCGGGGAGAGTTGTGGACCCCCTTGTGGTCGGCACCCACTGGTTTGCCGGAGTTGCAAGTGCTTTTTCGCGAAGGAAGAGCCAAAGTGGGAAATCGCAATGCTAAAACTGGGGTAGACTTTGCCCGTGCGGCATCGAGTTTGGGCATATATCGCGGTTTGGATGGGTTCGTGCGCTATAGCTTTCAGGTGCGCAATGGTTTGTCGTATTTTGCTGTACCGTTGGGATGGTTTGACTGTCGCCAGAGGCAGCGAGATTGGTTGCGTTCTCTCGATGTGTGGTTGGATCGGATGCAGCGTGCTACCCGTAGTGACGATACGCCAGCATCTTTAAAAAGCGCTTTCCGCCGGCTTCAGGAAGTTATTATGGACTTTACGCAAAATCGGGCGCGATTGCTGGATGTGCTGGTGGCTTTGGGAGAAATGGATAAGGCGTGCGATCGCTCGTTGGGTTTTATGAAAGAACAAAATATTCAACCTATTCCCCAATTGCCCACTGCTTGGATAAAGGAATGCCAAAAAGAATATAACAAAAATAATAAAGAACTTGTAGAATTTCAGCTAGCTTTATCTTTGGCCGGGCAAAATTTGCGGAAGCGTTTGGTAAGAGTTTGCGAGCAGTCGCAAAAGCATTCGTTACAAGTTCTGTGGAGGGAGGATGACGACAATATTACGACTTGGCGGGAAACTACGCTCGTTGACAATCTCATTAGCATGTTGCGGCGGCAGGATATCGAGCAACAACAGTGGGAAAAGCAGGAACAGCCAGAAGCGCAATCGGAACCAGAAAGGGTTCCCGTTCCCAAGCCTCCTTATGCCGATCTCAACGATATTCTGGCTTGGATTGATGGCAAAACAGACGATCGCCGATTGGAAGCTTTGGCAAGGGGATTGTCCTTGGTTTGGATACCTGATGGGGATGAACGACAGCAATTCCCTTGGCTACCTCTTTATTTCAAATCCACTTGGAAATCCCAATTCCCCTTGTTGGTTCTGCCAGCTTATGCGTTAGCTGCGATCGCGCACCGTCGTTGTGTGGATGTCCAACAATCTGTGGCAAACAATGCCGAATCGGTAGAAGAAGAAAATGCGAACAATTCCCAGGTGACGATGCCCAGGGTTCCCGCGCTTTTGACCCAGTTGGCAGCCGGTAGATGTATCAAAGCAACCCAATTGGCTTCCCGTCGCTTGCGTGCCAGCGGACTCAGACCTGCTATTTCTGAAGTTTACGAACCGCGCGATCGCACGTTGCGAATTGCGGCAGCGTTGGCTTTTCCCCTTTCTCCAAGGGATGCCCAACAATTGCTTCGTGCTATTCAAATAAGCGATGGCAACCATCTAAATGCCGAACAGGGGCAAGCAGGTTTGGAAGACGAAGGCGAAGGAGATGCTAAAAATGGAGATTCTCAGCGATCGCAACCAGAAAATCAAAATGAGAGTCAACCAAAAGCTCAGTTTGGAGAGCAATTAAGCCTATTTTAAGGTACGATTTAGAGTTAAATTTCTCAGTTGCAACCACAAAAACGAAGGGAGTATCTGATATGGACTTTTCCCAGCTCAAAGACGAATCTCGATTGTTAGTAGAAGCCAACCTCCAACCTTTACAGGGAACGCGGTTTCAACCGACGGGTTTTCCCGATTTGGGAGCGGCTGAATACAGGCTACCAGACGATACGCGCATGTTGTTGGTGGAATCTGCCCAAAGTGTTGCCAATCGCTTGGAAAATACGATTTGGGATGAAAACCAGAAAAATGTGGTGGAACCTTTACGGGGAATTTCTTACGTTGTCGTCACACAAGATGGTGAGGTTTTGACCAATTCGCTTTTGGAAGCCCATCGCATCAACTCGTTTTATATTTTGGAAGGTCAAGATAAAACATTTTTCGAACAGCTCAAGCAAGAACTTGATATTTTGGCTTCCGGTCCTGTTGATTTTCACAAGCTAGCCAAAGTCTTGGTGAAATATGATATTAATTCTTTGCTGCATGGGGTTTTTCTAGCCAAAAAAGAATTAGCTGGTGGCAGGTTTAAACTGGCCAGAGCCTTATCGGGATTTATTGAAGCTAGCAATGTGTCTGACGTGCAGCTAGGTGGTGTCAAAAACGATCGCGTCGATCCCAGAGCAGATGCACAAAAAGGAGGGGGCAATATTCCCTATCACCGTCAGGAATATACGGCGGAAAACATTACGGCTTATTTTAATCTCGATTTGGCACAAATTCGCGGCTACCAATTGGGGGAAACGGTGGAAAATTTGCTGATTGCTATGGCAATTTGGAAAATTCAGCAGTTTCTCGATAGCGGTTTGCGCTTGCGAACGGCATGCGATTTGGAATGTTTGGATGTTCGAGTCACACGCCCGCAAAATTACGAACTTCCCAACCACGAAGAACTAACGAAAGCGTTGCCCAAACTGGTAGAAGCGGCTTCCGAGTGGTTTGCCAATCCGCCGGTTACCGAGGTTCAATATCAACCAGAAGAGAAGCCAAAGGACAAGAAAAAATAGTTCCCGCTAGGAATATTGATGCTTCGGCAGAGCTCAGCACAGGCGAAAAACGATCTAGAAAATTGGAATTATGCCCACAGCCATTTCTATTACATTTCTCAGCGGACAGTTTCACGCCACCCCTTGGAACCATCAGGTGAATGAGGGGATTGTAGAATGGCCGCCGTCGCCTTGGCGTATTTTGCGAGCTTTGGTTGCGGCTGCCTACGCTTTACCGGAACCTCCCCAACGCCAGGAATTGCAACGGTTGATGGAACTTTTTTCCCAGTCTTTGCCCGCGTATCATTTGCCACTTTCTAATATTGCCCATACCCGTCACTACATGCCGGTTTGGCGGGAGGGAAAACCCACTAGTTCTAAGGTTTTCGATACGTTTCGGGTGATGGAAAAAGAGGCAGAAGCGATCGCGGTTTGGCAAGATTTGGCGTTGGATGGAGAAAGTTGGCAGTTGTTGGAACGTCTTTGCAAGCAAGTAAATTATTTGGGGCGGTCGGAATCTTGGGTACAGCTAACGCCATTGCAGGAAATTCCCCAAGAAAGATTGAACGAAAAACCAGTAAAAGCGAAAGTGGCTCCATTACCAGCCGCTCCTCAGTCTGACTCGGGGGGAACTCCTCAGTCTGGCTCGGGGGTCAATTTGGGAAATACGACGGAGGTACTGGCACCGCTGACACCGGAAGGATTGGTTCAATTTCGCCAAGGTTTGGAGACGGCGGGGTTGATGCCACCGAAACCCAAAAAGGGCAAAAAACCCAAGTGGACGGTTCCGGAGACGATTTTGGAGGCGTTGGAACTGAATGTGGCAGATTTGCACGCGCAGGGATGGAACGGCATTCCGGGGGCGCGTTGGGTGGACTATTGTTGGGATGATGGTTCTCAACGGAATGCGGCGGTTCGTATTCGTGAGGAGGCGCGGGATGAGGAACTACCGACGTTTGCTCGATATGCGCTGGTGTCGAAGGTACTGCCGAAGCTGACGGAATCGCTTTATGTGGGCGATCGCGTTCGGGCTATTCTCAAGAAGTTGAGTCAAAATGGGGAAAATGGACCGGAATCGGTGTTTTCTGGTAGGAATGCTTCGGGTAAGCCTCTCGACCAGGACCACCAACATGCTTACTTTTTACCGGAAGATAGCGATGGGGATGGTAGGATCGACCATTTGATTGTGTACGCCCAGCAAGGATTTTCGCAAAATGCTGTGAAGGCGCTGGCGCGTTTCAATCGGTTGGACCAAGTAAGTGGCGTGCCTTTACAGTTGGTGTTGGTGGAGTTGGGCAAGGTAGAATGGTATCGCAGCCATATTGATTCGTTGGATACCAAAGGGCGATCGCTGCTTGTTGGGGAAAGCCGTCGCTGGCGGAGTATGACGCCTATGGTGTTGCCCCGGCATCCAAAAACCTATCGCACGGGGGAACCGAAAATCGACCCCAATACGGGATTGCAAAAAGATGGTCCTCAAGACCAGGTGCGCAAGTTACTAAAGTACCACGGTTTTGACGAACCAACGGAGGTACATCTGATGGATGCGGCACAAGCGCGCGAGACATATCCCTATCCTTGGTGGCAGTTTCGACGTCGGCGGAAAAACGGAAACGGTCGCAGGGGGCAAGACGTTGCGTATGGTTTTGAGCTAGTATTTGAGAATAGGCAATCGGGACCGATGGCATTGGGATATGCTGCTCATTTTGGTTTGGGAATTTTTATGCCAGTATCGGATGGATGCGACGATGGGTAGGTGTTTGAGATGGATATGTTTGAGACGAGGGTCAATCCGGCATGGGGTGGGCGTTTGCGGAAAATGCAGCCATTTTTCACCGTCGCAATTTCTGAAAGCTTTGTCAGGAGCGGGTTTTGGAATTTTCGATTGGAGATTTTTTTGATGGAACGGATGCTGAAATCCAATTTTTGGTTTCACCGTCGCAATCGGGCTCTGAAATGCTATTGTGGTAAGGGGTTCGCGCGCCCGCCGTCTCACCGCGACTCTCACTCGCGGCTCCATTGAAGCTTTAATTTAATTTACCAACAGCGCGATCGCACTGGTGTCTCACCGCGACTCTCACTCGCGGCTCCATTGAAGCACGTATCTCTTCACCATTCCAAACCAGAACCAGGTCTCACCGCGACTCTCACTCGCGGCGCCATTGGAGAAAATACACAAAC
>CAYZHY010000074.1:0-19696 GCA_964477525.1 uncultured Geitlerinema sp.
ATAAAATCTTTCAGCCATGCACTATTGACGTTTGATTTGGAAACACTATATAGCAATTTTACATAAAATATAAATGGAGCGTTCTCTTAAAACTGAAAAAAACTGTAGCGATATAAGTCGAAAGTCGATCGTTTCTGATATTGGAGGTGTCATTTTGCCCAATTGCTTTGTGTCTTTGATTGACAATTTTTTAATAACAGGACGTTATCTTTGGATGAGTTGAGTGTAAAAATATTGTTGGTAAAGTTCGGAAGACGCGAGGATACGAATCGAGAATTTTCTAACTCCAATACCTTAAATCCAGCCGCTACGAGATGTTCTTTTGCTTGTTCGAGGCTAGCGCGATCGCTCTGAAATTGGGTGACATTATCTTTCGTAACTGTTTCCGAACTCGAGAGCAACGACTCGTGATATGCGATCGCACGATCGCTTCGGAATAAATTTTAGATGGCAATGCTTCGATAGATCGATCGTCTGGCATAGCCGATGCTGACATAACATAATTGTGACTTTAGAGGATATACGATTGGTATAACCACGCTTTAATTGCTACATAAGCTGATTCTTCAACAGGTTTTTGCTTTACCTAATGGTACCATTCGTTCTCCCGATGCGTCGTGGGTGCGTCAAGAGTGTATGGGAGACACTGACGGAAAAACAAAAAGGAAGCTTTGCCAAGATTTGCCCAGATTTTTGGTGGCGTTGCGTTCCGAAACTGATACCATTTCCTTAATAGTCTGCAAGAGATAATAAGGGCATTTTTGTAGGGGCGCTCACGCGTTGCGCCCCTACCAGGGAAATCGGGAAATTCCGAAAAATCATTGTTTTTCAAAAATGGTATGATTCGCTCCAGTCTTTACAAGAAAAAATGCGCGAGTATATAGATAATGGTGCCCGATTGGGTTGACTCATCGATTCGCAGCATCGAAAAGTAGAAATTTATCGCTCAGAATTCCCAGTGGAGGTTTGAGAAAATACTACGGAACTATCGGCAGAAGAGGTTTTGCCGGGTTTTCGGTTGGACTTGCGTCGGGTATGGGATCGATAAAAAAGTAAAACGCTCGTAGCTACCTTATCTGCGCCATTTTTTTTGACGTTTTATCGCGACCGAACGCTTATCTACCAATGTCATCATCGCTGGCATATAAGGAGAAACGCGATCGTGCCATCCCAACTCAGCCACTACGTCATCAAACGTTTTTCCTTGACCCATGCGATAGGCAATTTCTTGCACCTGCGACCAAGTAAGCTCGCTTTCGGTATAAGCTTTAGTCATGGAAATTAAGAGATTTTGATATTGATTGCCTTCTGTTTCCGTGAGCATGGTGTGGGGAATATCCAACACGCGATCGAAACAATGATACCAACACAAAGGTTGGCGTTTAACACTTCTTTCAAATAAGATACGATGGTCGCGGTTGCCTACCGCGCGATCGCTTTCGCTAGAAATAGCAAACAAAGGCGCTGGTTTTTGCCGGCGCGCGAGTCGCATTACCTCATCGCCAATTTCCAAAAACACGCTCAGCTGGGGAAAAGTAAAACAATGATAGCCAAACTGGACTTTCCCCGTCCATTCGTGGTAGCTGCGCAAGCGACGCACCAACAAATCCACCACGCGGCTACTGCTGCTGAGATAGGCAGCATACAACAACGTACGGCTAATGTGTTGGGCGCGGGCAAAAGCCAGCCACGCTGCCACGGCACCACCCCCAGAAAGACCCCCAACCACCACCTGTTTGCCCATAGGTATAGCTCGATCTAACCATTTCTTGGCAAAATCTTTATAAACTTGGGCTCGCTTTGGTAGGGGCGGGGGTTGCTTAGCATTCCAGTTGCCGAGTTGGCCATGACCTGGCATCAAAGGAATCAAAACATTGTGCCCCTCTCGATGCAGATTGTTAGCAATGGGCAAAAACTGGGCAGGCGTTGCCGTAAAGCCGTGAAAAAATAGAAAAACGCGCTCGGTGGGATGGGGATGAATCAGAAATTGGGAGTAACATCCCTCATCGATTACTCCCCATGCCCGTTCTTTATCCCTGACTTGTTGGGGATGAAATGGCAACCACTGGGGGTAGGAATTCTTGTTTTCCTCTTGCATGTATCGATAAAAGTACCTAAACGGTGAACTCAGAAGCTACCATCATCGTACCAATCCCAGCATCGGTAAAAATCTCTAGCAACAAAGCATGGGGAACGCGACCGTCAATAATATGAGCAGCTCTGACCCCCTGTGCCAGCGATCGCACGCAACAGGTAACTTTAGGAATCATACCACCAGCCACAATACCAGAATCAATCGCTTCTCTAGCCTGGTGAATATCTAACTTGGTAATCAAAGACTCCGGTTGTTCGCGATCGCGCAAAATTCCCGGCGTATCCGTAAGCAGGATTAATTTTTCGGCATTCAAAGCCGCTGCTAGTTCTCCTGCCACCGTATCGGCATTAATATTGTAAGATTGCCCGTTTTCATCCGCCGCTACGCTGGAAATTACCGGAATGTAATTGCTGTTCACCAAAGACTCCACCAACTGAATGTCAATGGAACTCACTTCTCCCACAAACCCAATATCTTCGCTACCTTGCGGGCGAGCTTCGATCGAGGCCCCATCTTTACCGCACAATCCCACAGCATCGCCGCCAGCACGATTGATTAAATCGACAATTTCTTTATTAACCCGACCCACCAATACCATTTCCACCACTTCCATGGTAGAAGCATCGGTCACCCGCAAACCATTTTTAAACTGCGGTTCGATACCAAGACGGGTTAGCCAGGTATTAATTTCAGGACCACCACCGTGAACGATGACCGGGCGCAATCCCACACAAGATAAAAAGACAATATCGCGGATTACATCTGCTTTGAGGGTACTATCTTTCATAGCTGCCCCGCCATATTTAATGACCACCGTGCGACCGGAAAATTGCTGAATGTAGGGCAGTGCCTCGCTTAAAACCTGAACTCTAGTGGCATCAGTTTGGTTGAGATTTTTGTTTTCTTCAATCTGCATGGGTCTTTCATCCAGAAATTCTTGCTGCTTGGCTGCCAAAGAAATGACTCCATCCGAGAACCCAATTACCTTCGGCAACTGGCAAAAATAGTACCTTGGATTCGCGGCCGCAAACAGCCAAAATTGTGACGACGCGAAACCAACATAATACGATAAAAAATCTCAAAAGTTACCATTGGCAAAAAATAGCGATGGTCTACAAGCCCATATCCTTCCAACCATCGCCAAACCAGCCTAAAACAGCCTCAGTTAGAATCGCTGGCAGAGTTTCTAGGTGGAGATGGCGATTTGAGACGGTCTGCCACTTCCTCTACCAACCGCGTTGCTAATTGCTGGGGAGATTCGTTTTCCTCTGGGATGATTTGCAGGTCTGCTTGAGCGTATAGCTGCCGTCGCTGCTGGTAAATCGATTCCAACTTCGCCTTGGGGTCAGGAGTTTGTAATAGCGGTCGCGTGCGATCGCTTTGCAGGCGTTGGTAAAGTTTTTCGATCGGTACATCCAGCCAAATGGTAATGCCATGGTGCAGGTATCCCCAATTTTTGCGGCGCAAAACCATGCCACCCCCCGTAGCGATGGCTAAATTTTTGTAGGCAGATAGTTCGGCCAGCACTTGGGTTTCCAAATCCCGAAACTTGCTTTCTCCCGATTGGGCAAAAATTTCGCTCACCTTCATGGCAGTAGTCTGTTCCACCAAAACATCAGTATCGAAAAACTTATAACCCAATCGTTCGGCTAGAATACGACCGAGAGTGGTTTTTCCAGACCCCATCATGCCAATGAAATAGAGATTGACACCACCGAGTCGTTGTGCCAACAACCTACTGGATACGTGGTTGCGCTGTTGGTCTGTCAAGATTTCCCTCCTAGGACCATCTGTAACGCCTATAATATATAGCCGCATGCGTAGAAACAATTTACCGAAAAACCAAAATTGTGGATAACTGTCCCAAACATGGCAGCTGTTTGTGATGGGAAGCTGGTAGCAACTCAAACCCTTATGGAAAATGGCAAAATTTTCTTGTAGGGATAGAAAACATAAACAAATGAGTGCACCTTTGGAAAAGCTAGCACCAGCCGACCAGCGTAAGGTGGCTGTTTACGTACCTTACTGCCAAGGAAACCGGCGCAATGCTCTGCCTTTTGCGTTGAGTCTTTACGAACAAGGCAATTTGGAAGGGGTGCGTCAAATTGAAGGCGGTAAAGATATTCCCTTTATCGCTAGTTGGACCACAACCTCTTTACCTTCCGATTTAACCAGATGTCGTTTGCAATTTGACGGCAATGCTGAATTGAGTTACGAGGTCAGCCTGCCCAACTTTGAGTTTGTGAATTTTCTGATCGAAATGTTGATCCAGTACAAAAAATCTCGCATTATTGATTTTCCTCAAGGTTTTTATCGCAAGTTGCTACACATGGACGAATAGAATAAAAGAAGGGATCTCGGTCGGAAAATTGGTGCCAAAAACTAGGTACCGCTTATCTCGAAAACCAAT
Organism: uncultured Geitlerinema sp.; assembly: GCA_964477525.1. Lineage (GTDB taxonomy): Bacteria > Cyanobacteriota > Cyanobacteriia > Cyanobacteriales > PCC-9228 > PCC-9228. The sequence goes on from CAYZHY010000074.1 coordinate 4,506, forward strand.
TTCCGTCAAAGATTCGTTGTTCGATCTGTGAAATATAGGAGTGAGGATGTGCCACAATCGCCCAAACATCTGATCGTTGGCTCTACAGAAAACTACAGCGGTAAATCGGCCACTATTTTAGGACTTGCCCGTCAGCTACAGACCCAAGGATGGGATATTGGCTACACCAAGCCATTGGAAACCTTAACCAGCGATTGCAGCCACCATCAAGATGGAGATGTGGCGTTTTTGGGGCAAACCTTAGGATTATCGCCACAACGCTTGCAGCAGCCGCTGGTATGTGTGGAAAGTGAAAACGTGTATGCCAATCTAACAAGCCTGAAAGAACGTCTTAGTGGCGTAGATAATACCAACTATGGAAGCAAATTACAGCAAACCCTCGCTGGCTACGAGTGCGACTGGCTGCTGGTGGAAGCTTCTAGCACTCTAGAAACAGGAGGATTGTTTGGTTTGACGTTGCTGCAAATGGCACGTGCCATTGATGCACCGGTGTTAATGGTGACCCGCTTCCAACCGTTACATACCGTAGAAGCTTTGCTACAGGCTGCCCATCAACTCGGCGATCGCTTGATTGGGGTTTGTATTAACGATATTCCCGCTGAGGCTATGGATTTGGCTCAAAATTCCATCAAGCCATTTTTGGAAGCCAACCACATTCCGGTTTTGGGGTTGCTGCCCCGCCATCGCGTTTTGCGCAGCATTAGCGTTGGCGAACTCGTACAACCGCTACAAGCCAAGGTTCTCTGTTGCGAAGAACGCTTGGATTTGTTAGTAGAAAGCCAGCAAATTGGGGCAATGGGGGTCAATTTGGCCATGCGATATTTCCACAACGGTCACAACATGGCGATCGTCACCGGAGGCGATCGCATGGATTTGCATTTAGCGGCTTTGGAAACTTCCACCCATTGCTTAATTCTAACTGGCAATATTCAACCCTCCGATATGGTGCTACGTCGGGCAGAAGAAGTGGAAGTTCCGGTTTTGTCTGTAGCTTTCGATACCCTGCAAACGGTTTCTTTGATTGAAAGAGCTTTCGAGCGCCTGCGTTTGCGCAATACCGCTAAGGTAGAATGTATTTGTCATCTCATCGAACAGCATTTTGACTTCAAAAGTTTGTTGCAGGCCACAGCTACCAATTCTAATAGCTAGAGCCAGAAAATCCGTGCTTGAACCTGCGATTGGCCGCTGCAAACATAGATTTTAAAGCACTATCTACCAATAGCGGTTACTTTCTTAGCAAGGTGTCTGTTACAATAAATGGGTTGTTCTGAGCAAGATTTTGGCGGCCCTTGAGTCAATCTATCGACCTGCCTAAAATAGACGAACTCGCACAGGAACTGGCAACGATCCAACAAACAGGTTCCAAACGGATCGCATTGCTGGGTTCGCGCCACGTTCCTATTACCCACCAACACCTCATCGAAATGATGAGCTACGCTCTCGTACTAGCGGGCAATCGCATTGTTACCTCGGGTGCCACAGGAACCAATGCGGCAGCCATTCGAGGGGCAATGCGTGCCGATCCCAATATGCTGACGGTGATTTTACCCCAAAGCCTTGACCGTCAATCTGCAGAATCGCGCAAGCAAATTGCCAAGGTCATGCATTTGGTGGAAAATCCCGCCAACGACAAACTTTCCTTGGCAGAAGCGAGTTCCTTGTGCAATAAAGAAATTATTTCGCGCTGCCAGCAACTGATTTGCTTTGCTTTCCACGACAGCCGCACTCTGCTGCAAACTTGCCGCGAGGCGGAAGAACAAAGAAAAGTAGTGACCCTATTTTATTTTGATTAGTGGGCAAAGTGGTATTCATTTGCTGGCCAGCGTGCCAGTTTTTTCATTGTTCCATTTTGTTTTTGCTATTGTGGGAACCGGAATCGCTAGCGGAAACGTCTGCGAAAGCAAGCCAATGTACGGTGAATTTCACCGGAATTTTCCCAAACGAATATCTGTATTGCCTGTCGTCGGATGGTTATGAAATGACCACCGAACAACGAAAGAAAAAACTAGATGCATATCTCCCTGCATAGCCGATCTAGTTGCTAATCGAACTTAGAAGCTTCCCTAGAAAACAAAAAACAACGCCATCCAAACATTTACGCCTGTAGGAGATGTTGTTTTTCCTGCGATCGCCGGTTCCCAAGTTCCCCTTATTGAGAGCAACGCTACCTTCGTTGCCAAACCAACCTAGGCGTATAGTATTTATTGTTTGTGCCACCAACGAGTATTGTATATTGCACTCGTTCGCCAACCCACTAGAATTCCTATCAAAAAAACAATATTTAAAATCAAAGATCTACTTTTGAAAACTATTGCTACGATTTCAAGTGTTCCTTCCTTGGCAAAGGGATTGGGTATCTGAATGTCTGGGCAATCGCCACAGCGTATTCCCATTAAACTAAATACCGCCAACCTAACAGCGGAAACTCTGGAAGGGTTGGCAGCGTGTCAACGTCTGGGTTTGCTGCAGACAAACGACTTAGAAGTGGAACTGTCTGTAGACAGCCAACATCCAGAACTTTTGCAGGGATTGGATGTGTTGGCACGCTATCAATTACTGACTGACGAACAAATCCATCATATTTGCTGTCAGTATCTAGTTTGCCAGTTACCGGCGATCGATGCCCAACCCGCTGCTTTACCTGCTGCCAGCGACACGCAATCGCTATCCCTCGGTGCCAAGGTTGGCAATCTAGCCAGCACCATCAAAACCACAACACTCGATCGTATGGCTGATATTGCCCAATCCTTGAGTGACGAACTGAGCGTTTTTGGGTTGTTGTTGCTGGGCGTTTTTAGCGCCATTATCGGTTCTGGGTTGCTGGCAGCGCAATTGTTGAATGTGTTACCACCAACAGGGCAATATGGGATTTTGTGGCTGTATACCCTGGCTTTTTTTCGCATACAGTGGTGGTCGCAAAAACAATCCAACTTACGTTTAACTGCCAAAATGTTGGAGCTAGCAACCCTGCTGTTGCTGCCGGTGAATTTTTGGGCAATCGATGCCTTAATGGGATGGCAAACGCCTCTCAGTTGGTTCACCACTGCGATCGCAGTTGGCAGTTTTGCTGTCATTGCCTATAAAAAACCATACACGCGATCGCGCCAGGCCATAAGCATCACCCTAGGCATCAGCCTGCTGCATTGGGGATGGAACCTCCCGGAAATGCCTTTGTTCGCAGCTTATATTAGCACCATTGGCACAGCCAGTATTTTCTTTTATCAATCTCGCCAGCCATCGCCACCATCGTCATCTACCGTTACCAGTAGTTTTCCTTTCCCGGCCATCGTTGGGGTCATCTGGGGGGTGAGTGTATTTTCCATTCTCGTTCGGGCTATTTTTGTCGAAAATTTACCCATCTCTCAATTAGGGCTAGCTTTTGGTATTTGTGGGTTTCTACTGTGCTGGTTGCCATCATTTCCCTACCGCCAACCCCTGCAACTGTTTGGTATGGCTTTGTTGCTTCTAGGATGGGGAGTATCGGTCGTTGTAACACCACCCTGGCAGGCTTTGCTGGTAAGCGTTTTCAGTTTGCGATTGTTGTTCGATCGCTTGTATCGCTACGGAAGCAGGCGCGATTGGCTGGCAATTGTCACGATTGGCCTACAAGCTTACATACTCGCGGGGCGATCGATTCCTCCCCAAATACAACAAATCGGCGTATCGCTGTCATCGCAACTAGCCGGTGAAAACGCCCCTTTTTACGAACGTTTTGGCATGGGAGGATTTCCCAGCATTTGGTTGCTGTTGGGATTGGCTTGGTGGTTGCATCGCTGCCAACAACAAGGAGTTCGCTGGTCCCCTCGCCGGTTGATTCGCTACACCGAATGGTTGGCCTTGGGATGGGGAGCGTTGGTGACGGTGGCTAGCTTTGGCAACTCTACCATGCGCACGGTCAATCTAGGCGCTTGCGCAATTACCAATCTCGTCTATTTATGGGAAACACCCCGCAGGCGCTATGCGACGGCACCTACGTCTAGCGCGGCTACCATTTATCTCAGTCACGGATTGATTGTTGCTGCGATCGCTTCTGCTATCTACACTGGATTTGCTCCTGTTTCCAGGCCTACATGGTCTATGGTCTTGATGGGAGGCAGCCTGGCTGAATGGTTGTTGGTGGTGGTTGCTGGCATTTCCAGACATCGTTCTCCCCCTACCCACAGACAGCAACAGCCTAGGATGGGCTTTTCCTCCACACCGAGACCGTTGTATCTACGTTGGTTGCAACTTCCCTACATTGCTCGTAGTGCTTGGCATATAGGATTGGTTTTTGCGATCGGTAGTTATGTTTTAAATTTTATCTATCCTTATACCCAAACTGACTTTATCTGGCTTGCTGTGCCGGTCGGGTTAACCTTGGTTTCCCAAAGTCAGAAAACCGCCAGAAACCCAGAACGCATGTCTCGGTCTGGATGGTTGAGCGTCGCTGCTTTGGTAGCTTGGCAAATCTTGCTATTGAGCAATCCCTGGATCCATTTATGGGGATTGGCGATCGCAGCGGTATTGTCTTGGTTCAATACTTGGCAAATCCAACAAAAACTACCAATGAATATTGCCGGCCAAGCTTCTATTCAATGGCAGTGCGAATCGGCCGCAGCCATCAATATTGCTTTTTGCTTGGCTCTAACAGCACTTGGCTTTTGGCAGTATGTTCAAACTACGGCTCAATTTGAAGATTGGTTGGTAGCTGCTGGGGTGGTTTTACTGGTTTTATGGATTGTGCGCTACGGCTTGCTCGTTTCTACCAACCACTCGGAAGCTTTACCCACAGCTACTTTATCTAGCACTTATATCGGCGTTTTCGATACCTGGGCAGCTTTATTTTCTGGGATTTTACTAACTTTACTCAGCTTTTATTGTGTTTTATTTTTTGCAGGGTTGGTGGACGATCCGAACTGGAATATTTCCATTGCTGCCGCGATCGCAACGCTCGCTGCTATTTTTCGGGTGAGCCAAGGAATCGATCGCTTTACCTTCTTTCGTCTAGCTTGGGCAGTTGAAGTACTGGCAGCCAGTTTGTTAATATTTTTGGCTCCTTCCACGGTTCCTCTAGCAGTAACCAATATTGCTTTGGGATTGCTTAGCCAACTAGGAATTGATGTTTGGTGGCGCTATGCCGGTCATGTTCGCCATTCTCCTTCCGACGAAAGAGAAGGGCAGCAGCGGCAACCTTCTATTTATAAAATTTCTTATCCCAGTTGGTATATCATTCCACCTTTGTATGCAATTGGGGGATGGTGGCTGTCGCAACCATGGAATATCCAAGCTACTTCTCCATGGTTTGCTTTGGGAACGGCTCTGGTTTTGGTAGGGGTAGGCAGGCACTCAGTGCGATGGAAATGGTGGAGCTATTTAGGCATGTTGGGGGTTTCCATCGCTGCCTATCAAGGATTGCTGTATGCCATGGCTCACGAAGGAGAGGGGGCTTTTGGCGATGGTTTGGCCGTGTTAGCCGGTTTGGGAGCTGCGATCGCTTGGGCATATCCTTTGTTGGGTCATTGGATGCGCCCTTATTTGGGATTTACCCAAAAAGAATGGCGGGTTCTTTCTCAATTGCATTGGCTGGGCAGTACGGTTTTGTTAGGTTTGAAATTTTCCCGTCAAGCAACCACGATTGGCGAGTGGATGGCGATCGCGGTGATGGTTCTGTTGGCTGGTTATGCTATTTTTCAAGGTCGCACCTTTCCACCAGGCCCGGAAGGAACGCGAGCAGCACCGCGCATGCAAGGAGAAATTTGGACTTATTTGGGCATCGTACAAGCCCTTGTGGCGATCGCTTATTTACTGTGGCTGGTACTGCCAGAATTTTTATTGATTACTTTCTCGGGTGTGGTTGCCACTTTTCTCTCTACCCAAATGTGGAATTTCAATTGGCGGGCATGGGGATGGTCGAAAAGACCATGGCGACAAATTGGTGCGATCGCACCTTTGTCATCTTTAGGAGCGGTCATTCCGGTTGATTGGCCATCGAACATCGCTTTGTTGGTGGTAGCTGGATTTTATGCTTTTCTAGCACAAAAAACGCAGCGGATTCGGATTAGCTATGTTGGGGTAGCTTTAGCGAATATAACAATTTTTAGAATTCTTTCCGGGCAAGGGTTAGAAGATCTTTTATGGTATTTGGGTGTGGTCAGTGCTTCTTTGATTTACATTTCCCAAGTTGACCCTGCCCTACAATCTGTTACCTACCAACAATCCCGTCATTGGCTGCGCTGTTTGGCTAGCGGAATATTTGGGTTCCGGGCTCTCTATCAATTTGGCGGTGAGTTCCTCACCGGTTTGTTTGTTCTTGCTATAGGTATCGCTTTTATTTTGATGGGGTTGGTTACCAGAGTACGTGCTTACCTCTATGTAGGTAGTTTGGTATTTATAATTCAGATTTTCCGCCATATTTGGATGTTTGCGAGTACCTATAACATCGTTTTATGGGCATTGCTAACTCTGTTGGGATTGTTTTTTATCTGGGCAGCTGCCTCGTTTGAGTCTTCTCGCGGTATCGCTAGTTTTATCCAAAATAAACTCAACGAAATTGAGGATTGGGAATAAAAAGTATGGGAGTATAGGAGACAAGGATCTGAAATTGTTTGTTTTTTTTTCATCGTTTATCCTTGTTCTGTCACATTAGGAGAAATCCTACGAACACGTAAAGCTACAAACGCCTCTCGCTTCGATGGATAGCAAAAATGAGCGTAAAACCGTATACCAAATCACCCAATCAAGACCAATCTAGCTCTCAGGTTGGCTATTGAGGGGAAGGTTCCTAAAAACAACTTTTTCTAAGGCTATGTTGCGCAAAACCTCAAACATTTAGGCATTTTTGAAATGTAGAAGAATTTGGAATTGGCGATCGCAAACTTTGATATGGTAACGACTCGATCGTTGTAGATGTTGGGTGAGAGAAACCTGCACCCAACCTACAAATAATTATCCGTTCCGTTTTAATACCCAAATTTCCAGCAACGACCAATCCTCACCGGGATAGTTCTCCTGTTCGAGGGCAGAGAGTCGCCGGTGACGGGTGGCAGTGCTACCAACAAAATCGAGATACTTCAAAAGAATGCGTTTGGTGGCATCTGCTTTTTCCAAACCAAAGGGATTGAGAAAGTTAACCAGGCAATACCCTTCGCGAGGTGCATCCGCAAAGGCAGCAATTAATTCATCGATCGCGCTTTCTTCCAAATATACCAATGCAGCTGTAGAAACGAGGATATCTGCTTCACCCATCACCTTCAGCACCCGATCCTTTTTTTCAGGAGAGGGCTGGTTGAGATCAACTTGAATCGTTTGGTCAAAAATCCCAGCATTCTGGGCATAATTTAGTGCATTGCCGGAAATATCAATACCAGTGGTTTGTAGATTGAGTCGGCGAGGTTTGAGCGGTTGCTTGGCAGTTTCCACATCCTTCCAATTTTCGCGAATTTCATCTACTGTCATGTTATGGGCGATCGCGAGGGTGGTATTTCCAAAACAGCAAGCGAGATCGACATAAGGAATCGGCTTGCCTTGCTGTTGTTGGCACCACTGAAGAATGAGGCGATCGAAAGTTTGTCGGTTGTTATTATCCGAAATATAATCTAAAGCATCGATAATCCGTTCCTTAAAAGGAACAGGAGTCGATTCCATATAAATATCGTCGAAATGCTGTTTCCTTTCTTCCGTTTTCACGCCAGATTCGTTACTCATCGTTGATTCCCAATTGAACTACTAATCATGGCAACAATACCTGATAAAGCAGCATTCTAGCAAATCGGATACTGTTTGGGTTGGGGCAGAACCCATCGAACCATCATTGCTGTTTGCTTGGTAGAGGTTGCAACCAAGTTGTTCGGTGAAGACAAAAAACGACCCAACCATGTTCAATGGCGATCGCGATCGCCTAGGCTCGATCTAGGATAGATAGCAGACAGATAATAGATGCGAAAAAATTGGCATTATGACTTTAGAAGATTTTTTGCAAATGCCACAATGTCCTACATCCCTATCTCCCGCATTACAGGCTTTGTGGTACGACCAACAGCAAAAGTGGGATACAGCCCATGATATCGTTCAAAATGCCGGTGATGCTGATAGTGCTTGGGTACATGCCTACTTACATCGCGAAGAAGGAGATATCAGCAACGCTCGTTACTGGTACGGTCGTAGCGGCAAACCAGAATCAAAAGCCAGTTTACAGGAAGAATGGCAACAAATTGCTAAAACTTTGCTAGCCAAAACCTAAAAATGTCGTAAATATCAACAAATTTTTACCAACCACTCCGCCATCAGTGGCGGTTTTTTCTATTTGTTTCAATTTATAATACATCCCAGGCGTTACCGTAGCGTTGGAATTCAAAAGGCATCACCAACAACAAAATATCGTTTTCACGAGTTAATGAAACAGCAACGTTCCACCGCATGCAGTAAAGTTCCACCAACCAGGATGTTGCTTTTTAATTTTCTCAAATAGCCACTTTCCATTCGACATTTCTCAATACTCAATGGCTATTGACACATCTAAAGTTGGGCGATCGTGGTGACATGCAAATTCTCCAGAACTATCGATCGTGTTTCCGAATTCCAACAATCCCATCAAACGCTACAGACGTGGCTAGGCTACAATCCAGAGTAGGTGTACCCCCTCAATAAGATAATTCCTCCGAATCGAGGAAATTGAAAAAACGGCTGCAAGGCACGAGGAAATTTCATGGAACATGATGCGGCAACAATTCAGTGCCCCAATCAATCTTGCCAGTTTCTCAACCCGATAGTGGATAACTTTTGCCAAAAGTGCGGCATACCTTTGCCGAAACTATACTTATGGGCTCTTGCTAAAGAAGTAAAAAATCACGAACCCGGTCATCTCATTGGCAAGCGCTATTTATTGAAGCGCGAACAAATTGTATTGGATACCAAACCAGGTATCTTGCCAGAACTTCCAGATCGCTTTAACAACAATATTGCTGCCTATTTACGTTTGTTTCCCTATCGCTTGCACGTTCCCCAAATCTATGGATGTGTGGGGTCAGGAAAAGATAGGATTTGGCTGCTAGAACAAGCACCTATTGGAGTTCGCAACGTCGAACCCACCCCATTTTCAGCACCTTGCTCGGAATTAATGCCGCGTTTGGTCGATGCTTTTGGTAAAGCTACTCCGTTACGCCAACTCAACTGGCTGTGGCAAATGGCTCAGTTGTGGATTCCATTTCGTCGAGAGGGCGTTGCAGCCAGCCTTCTCAATGCCGATTTCCTGCGCGTTGAAGGCTCGCTCGTGCGCTTGTTGGAATTACAAAGCTCAGATACTGCCGTACAGCTCTCCGATTTAGGCAGTTTTTGGTCTTGTTGGAGCGAACAAGCCCATCCCATCGTACGTCCATTTTTGCAGCAACTTTGCCAAGAGTTACAACAAGGTCGAATTAACAATGCCGAACAGCTAGTTGCCGTTTTAGATCGTGCAATTCCGTTTTGCAGTCCATTTGCCGACTCTAACTCCTCACAAATTTCCATTGCTGCCAGTACCGATACCGGACCCAGTCGCCAGCGCAATGAAGATGCTTGCTATCCTGCTAGCGGCAGCTTTTTCAACCAACCAGAAGAACCCATTACCATCGTTTGCGATGGCATTGGCGGTCATGCGGGAGGGGATATTGCCTCTCATATTGCCATCGATACCATTGGCGATCGCATGAAACAGTTGCTCCCTTACGAACAAACCAACGAATCCATCGCCACCTACAACCAAAACATCCACGATGCCGTTTGCGAAGCCAACAACCTCATTGGCGAACGCAATAATAGCGAACACCGACGTGGCAGGCAGCGCATGGGAACGACTCTGGTCATGGCGCTGGTTCACAGGCACGAAATTAATATTACCCATGTCGGAGACAGCCGTGCCTATCTCATTACCAGGCAAAGATGCTATCAAATTACCCTCGACGACGACGTAGCCTCTAGAGACGTACGTTTGGGATATTGTTTGTACCGCCATGCTCTCAAGCAAATGTCCTCAGGCGCTTTGGTACAAGCTTTGGGAACCAATTCTACGCGGGTTCTGCATCCTACCATCCAACGCTTGATTCTCGATGAAGACTGCGTTTTTCTTCTCTGTTCTGATGGGTTGAGCGATAACGAACTGGTCGATGAATATTGGGAAACGGAATTACTACCAGTTTTAGAAGGCAAAGTTGACCCAAAAACCGCTGTTGACGATTTAATTCAAATTTCCAACTTTCAAAACGGTCACGATAACGTAACTGTTTCTGTAGTTTCCTGTCAGTCAAAATCCTTTGAACTGGACGAACAAGTTGCCGATCGCTTGTTGGAACAATTACATTCCATTCCCGACATACAGCCAGGTGCGGATATAGGTTCCCCCAAAGCGCCTCCAGCATCATCTCCCACCGCAGCCGACCCGGAAGAAACGAAGCATTCTGAAGCTAAAGACAATCACAATACCACAGTTCAAGAGCAACTCGCAGAAAATACTCCTTCACCAACCACGGAATTGGCCCCTCCACAAGCCGATCCGGAAGAAGATACCGACGAAGCAGACACAGAAGCAGATGTCACCAACAACACCACCTCAGAGCCAATCGTAAAACCGCAGCGTCAAGAAACCATGAAACGGCCAGCGCCACTACTGCCTTTGCTCGTAGTGATTTTGATGTTAATGTCAGGGTTGCTGGCATACTGGCAAGTGAAACCGTTCCAAAAATGGGTGGATAGTCTATTTAGTGAGAACGCAAGCAAAAAAGATTCCATAACTTCACCGCAGCAATAGCAACAAAAAACAACCATGTCAGCAACTTTGCAAGTTATTGTCGTCGGCGGCGGTGCGGCCGGTTTTTTTGGTGCGATCGCTTGTGCGCGTACCAATCCCCAAGCACAAGTAACGCTTTTGGAGGCGAGTTCCAAATTTTTAACCAAAGTACGCATTTCTGGGGGAGGTCGCTGCAACGTTACCCACGCTTGTTTCGATCCGGCACAGTTGGCACAAAACTATCCCCGAGGGTCCAAAGCTTTGCGCGGTCCGTTTGCTCGATTTCAACCCGGGGATACGGTGGCGTGGTTCCGTCAGGCTGGTATCGAGTTAAAAACGGAAGCCGATGGACGCATGTTCCCCACCACGGATAACTCGGAAACCATTGCCAGATGTTTGTTAGATACGGCTGAAGCGGCTGGCGTTGCTTTGCGCACTCGTACCAAGGTTACCGCGATCGCGCCAAAAGGAGAACGGTTCGCTGTCACCACCAAAACTGGGGAAACGCTGATTGGCGATCGCATTTTGCTGGCTACTGGTAGCAGCCGTCAAGGATACGAACTTGCTAAATCTCTAGGACATCACATTCAACCGCCGGTTCCTTCTTTGTTTACCTTCAATATTGACGATCCGGATTTGCAAGCGTTGGCAGGCATTACCGTCGATCCGGTACAGGTACAGCTTCCACAAGGCAAGCTCAAACAAACTGGACCTTTGCTCATCGTTCACTGGGGATTGTCAGGACCAGCTGTGTTAAAACTGTCTGCTTGGGGAGCTAGATTCTTACACGATTGTAACTATCAAACACCTTTGCGGGTAAATTGGTTGCCCAAAGACAATCCAGAAGATTTAAAGCAAACTATGCAGCAGTTGCGATCGCAATCGCCACGAAAAGCGATCGCTTCTTGGTCTCCTTTTGGTTTACCCAAACGCTTGTGGCAGTATCTGCTAGCTTCCATCAATATCGATCTATCCAAACGCTGGTCTCAAATCTCCAATAAAGAAATCCAACGCTTGCAGCAAGCTTTAATTCAAAGTCAATATCAAATTACTGGCAAGGGGGTCTTTAAAGAAGAATTTGTCACCTGTGGCGGTGTCTTGTTAAAAGAAGTAGATTTTAAAACCATGGAAAGCCGCTGCTGTCGGCATCTTTACTTCGCTGGTGAAATCCTAAATATCGACGCTGTCACCGGCGGCTTTAACTTTCAAAGTGCTTGGACCACCGCTTGGCTGGCGGGATGCGCCATGGCACAAGAAACGCGATCGCTACAAAACTAGCTACTCCCTAATTTTCTTCACTAAGTGCATTGCCATCGCAAATTTATCCTGATGGTTCCCTCAAAAACACGAATCACAGGATAGAACTTTGCGAGGTTTTCTGATATGACTTCCTATTTTACTGCTTTTGTTGGAAGCTTGTTATTTTTACCTTTTAACCCAGCAGCCATTTATACAAATTCTCCTTCGACCGTGACCGGTGAAACAGACAATTATGTCTTTGCTGGTGAGGTAAATCCTGCCAACAGCAATGAAGAAATGTCTTCCCATCGCGGTAGCGGTCGATGAAGACCTTTATTCCTCCCTACTTATCAATTCCCCCTCCTTTTTGGATTTTTTTGTCCTCCAAATTGTATTGGGGGATTTTTTTCTGGATCGTGTTTTTGAAGAATTTTCCTTGTCGGAAAATAAAAAAATTTTTGGAAGGGGGCTTGACTTGCTTGCAGTTTTGGGGTATATTACTAGATAATAGAAATATTTTGTTTTATTTGAAAATTTTCAATATTCCCATTATCTAGTTAAGTATAGCAAAAATTCCTAAAAAAGTCAACTGGTACGCCACCAAAAAATTTTCACTTATAGAAACGATTTGCCATTTGCCAATCGTCAAACGAATGATATTTTTCTTTACATTAACGAGCAAATTGCTTAACAAAAATTAAATAAGTCAATTTTTAGCAGAAACAGGGAAGAAACTTGTTCTCTTGTTTTTTTGCTAGTTTTTGTGGTTTCTATAAAATGGAATTGGAAGAAGTATTCCCCTTTTCCAGGTTGAGAGTCCACCATTGGCTCTTACAAAAACTTGGCATCTCTAATGAAACACGATAGCTGCATAACCAACCAAATCCAGCAATATTCAATTTTAGCTGCTTTCGATCTGTTCGTTGCTACCTCAAAATTCCTATGAGTCAAGAACTAGCCGTCGAAACGCGCCAACTTACCAAACGATTTGACCGCCATATTGCCGTCAACGACGTCGATTTACAAATTGCTACTGGCGAAGTTTACGGATTGATTGGACCCAACGGCGCTGGGAAAACCACCCTCATCCGGATGTTAGCCACAGCCACCGAACCCACCATCGGCGAAATTTATTTATTCGGCAATCGCTTGTTGCGAGACAACAGCCATCCCCACCTCAAACGTCGCCTAGGATATCTCCCCGATGACTTTCCCCTCTACGACGAACTCACCGTGTGGGATTACCTGGAATATTTCGCTCGTTTGTACTACCTACGAGACCCCAAACGTAGCCGACGCCTGTACGAAGTGTTAGAACTGGTACAGCTAACCGAAAAACGTCGCAGTCGTATTTCCAGCCTATCGCGGGGAATGAAACAGCGACTCAGCCTGGCGCGAACCATTATTCACGAACCCATCCTGCTGTTGTTAGATGAACCGGTTTCCGGTCTCGACCCCATTGCCAGGATGCAATTTCGCGACATTATCAAATGGTTGCGAGAAGCCGGCATGACCATTCTCATTTCTTCCCACGTTCTCAGCGATTTAGCAGAACTGTGTACGTCTGTGGGCATTATGGAAATGGGGTATCTAGTAGAAAGTACGACACTTCAGCAACTGTACCAACGGTTAAGCCACCAACAAATTCGCATTGCTACGCTAGAAAACATCGACGTTCTCAAAAGCGAACTCAAAAACTACCCTCAAGTAGAAGGATGGGAAGAAGCCGATAGCAACGGCTGTTTGCGGGTCAATTTTTCGGGAACGCCGGAAGATAGCGCCGATTTGTTACAAACTTTGGTACAAGCGAATCTTTCCATAACGGAGTTTTCCCGTACATCGGAAGACTTGGAAAGTATTTTTCTCAAACTCGGTCACAAACAAGCTTCCTAGAGTCGAATTTTGTTGTTTGTCTATTTGTTTTGATTTCTACGAATCGCTATGTTATATACAGCTTTCGACCGTTTTAACAACTGGAACCCGCAGTTATTTCGGGAACTGAAAGAGCGACTGACCGTTCGCAATGTCGGTATTACCGTTGCTGCTTCTCTGTTGGGTCAATTTATTTTATGGTTGGGTTTTTCTGGTTCTTTACCTAGCGAAAGTTCTCCTCGGCAAACCCAATATTGCTTGCAGGAAACCAACGAAGGTAAATGCTTAAAAGATGCGGCTGGCAATTATCTAATTGACTGGGTGGAATGGTGGCAGGATATGTTTTTTGCAGAAAGTACCATCGTTATTTTTATTGCGATCGGTGTTGGTACGTATCTGCTTATTAACAATTTAAATCGAGAAGAACGTCGGGGAACGCTTGATTTTTTACGTTTAACGCCGCGATCGACCGCGACGATTTTAACCGGGAAGATGTTGGGGGTTCCTATTCTGGTTTATCTGTTTTTGGCATGTGCCTTGCCTTTCCATATTTTCTCGGGATTATCCGCCCAAATTTCTTTGGGGTGGATTTTGGTGTTCTATCTAATTCTTATAGGGGGTTGCTGTTTTTTTTATAGTGCTGCCCATTTGTTTAGCTTGCTTGGAACTTCCGGTAGTTTGCAAGCTTGGTTGGGAGGCGGTTTGGCGATCGCTTCTCTGTGGCTCAACTGGCTGTTAGCTGATGGTTATTCTTTCATACGCAATAATATCTCGGATGGATTTTCTTGGTTTTCTCCTACTATTGTATTTCCCTATTTAGTTCCCGAAGTATTTGATGCTAAAGCGACGGAAGATTTAGCAGATTTGCAGTGGTTTTACTTGCCTTTGGGTAGCAATTCCTCTCTGTTTGTTTTGTTCGCTTTGGCTAACTACGGAGTCTGGATTTATTGGATTTGGCAAGCGATTCGACGGCGTTTCCAGCAACCAAGTGGTACTTGGTTAAGCAAAGCGCAAAGCTACGGTTTGGTGTTGTGTTTTCAACTGTTTTGGTCGGGATTTACATTTCAAAATCAAGCCAAAATCAACCACGTTTTTTTTAATACGAATTTAGCCATTTTTCTGTTGGTGAATTTTATTCTTTTGTTGGTATTAATGGTGGCTTTATCTCCCCACCGACAAACCATTCAAGATTGGGCGCGATATGAAATGCCAAGCCGTTATCGCAGTTCTATGGTTCGCCGTTTTTCCCAATGGCAAACTTGGTTGTTAGGAGAAAAAAGTCCAGCGCCAGTAGCGATCGCTATCAATATAGCAATGACGACATTATTGTTATTGCTATGGA
>CAYZHY010000075.1:0-18638 GCA_964477525.1 uncultured Geitlerinema sp.
GGCGGGCAACCGCCTGGGAAAATAGCTCGGTGCCAGGAGTCTTCTTTTTTTATTTTCCATCTTGGTTAGAGTGGGAATTTTTGATTTTTATACGGAATCCGCACTGCAACCCCCCAAAAAATCTTCCCACTTCATACCATTTCTCTAAAACTATTTCTTCTCTAATGCGTTTAACCCATTCTTCTCTAATGCGTTTAACCCACATTCCGCAGATTGTATGGAAAAACAATGGTATTTTGGAAGCATAATAGCTACAGTACATCATAGAGTATAGGATATTGAAAGGAATTCAAGTCCAAAATCTGGGCCACTGTGGAATCGTAATCGGCATCATCGACCAAATAGGTGTCGTGGAGCAAGTGAATCAACAATAATTTTTTGAACTGATTAACCACTCTAAGTTCGGAAGAACTATTAATTTTTTATTTTTTTATATAAAAACCAATAAAAAATTGTATACCTATTTTTCTAAGTAATTAAATGAGGTGGGGCAGAACGTGACAAAGGTTTGAAGTAGATCGTTTAGTTGTTTTTATAGCTAATCAATAGACCAAGACTGTTCTTTTAACTGACGACAGCCTTGCAAGCCTACGGCTGGATTTTCAAAGTATTTCGCTTCCGGTACCCAAACATTTACTGTTTTATTAAGCGAGATCCAATATAAATATTCTACTTTTGGTTTGTATTGCAATCCAACTCGGAGGTTGGAAAAATCGTCTTCGCAGAATTCAAATCCAAATCTGACAATTAATTGAGCTAATAGGCACTCAGGGGTGTCCAAGTATTCACCAGCAGTTTCCCGTTCTTGCCAAAACTTTTCTAAAAAAGGTAGTAGAACCGGCCGAATCGATTCTGGTTCACCTTTTCTGCTGGCATATACGAGTGCGGGGTTGCCTTCTACAAGAAGATGACAGGGACTACTCATAAAGAATGGTTTCCTTGTAATACTTACCTGGTTAATAAAGTTTAGCGTATCGCAATTGGGTACATTTTTAAAATTACAAGCAGATGCAAAAAGGGTTTAGTCTTGAACATTTCGTTTTGAGCTACCACAGGCATTATAGGTAGAACAATAGGTTTTATCTCGTTTACCAAATAGTTCGTAACGGCGATCGCGAATTTGTTCGTAAACCCTTTCGCCAACCCATTTCATGCCGGGAAGTGCATAATAAGTATTAACAAATAGGTCTCCTGCTGGTAGAAGGCTACCAATTTTCAAGGCGGCATCGCTTCCTTGCCAGCGGTTTTGTGTGTGGTTGGCATCAAGCAATATCATTCCCAACTCGCAGTCTTGGGGAGTAATCCCAAATTGCTGCAGGGTTTCCTTCGCTTGCATGGGAATATAGGCAAATTGCTCTCCACCATCCAAGCGTTCGAGCAACTGTACAAGGGTCGTACACAAGTTGCAATCTCCATCGTAAATTACATAGTAGCGTGTTTCCATAAGAACTTTTCGGAGAATGTCTACTTTCTTTTTTTTAACATTCATTTTCAATCTTTGCAGGAAAAAGGACAAACGGTAATTCCCTTTTCATTTGGATGTACTATCCTCTCTAAAACTCAGCAATAAGCAAATACCAAAGCTCAAACCAAAGCCTTTAATAAAGCTTGAAGTTTCAGTTGTACTTCTGCTAGTTCTCGTTCTGGTTTGGAACCGGCTACAATGCCAGCACCCATACAAACGAGCGCGATCGCCTTCTATTAAAGCCGAACGAATTCCCACAATAAATTCCCCATTTCCACCACGATCTACCCAACCAAGGGGAGCTGCATACAAACAACGCTCCTCCGGTTCGTATTGACGAATATTTTTTAGTGCCATATCCCTAGGTACGCCAGCAACAGCGGGTGTAGGATGTAATTGTTCTAAGATTTGTAAAATATGAAGATCTGGAGGTAAATCAGCTTGAATGGGAGTCCATAAATGTTGGATCTTGGAAAGTTGCATGAGTCGCAATGGTTTAGCACAGGGAACCAATCCCAGAAAACGCAATCGTTCTAAAATAAATTCTAAAACCATTAAATATTTTCATTTTTCTTTTTCACTAGACAACAAATTTTGTGCTAGTTTTATATCTTCTTGTAGCTGTTTTCCACGAGGAGAAGAACCTGCCAAAGCATCTGTGGTCAAACAACCATTTCTAACACTTATACCATTTCCCGAAATTTCTACAAAACATCGCAATTGTAAACGCCCTTTTTAATAGGGTTTTGGGGATCTATAGAATTGCTTTCTGTCAAAAATGGTATTATAAAAATATTCTTCAATTCTATTTATAGGTTCGGCTCGTTCGATTTCTTTATTAACAGTCAATACTGAATGTTGCGGCGTTTTAGATATTTGAATTTCCGGTAAAAAAAACAGTAGCTGATGAAAATATCGTGGTATTGTCTAACTCAGAAAAAAAACGTAAAGCTACCGAAAAAATAATACCACTAAACGGTAAATGTAGGTAGCCTGTGGACAAAGTACGAAATAAATAATTTTGAATAAATTCCTGTGCCATTGAAAAACGATCGTTGTGCGAGTAGGTTAACTTGGTGGTACTTCCCAAAGCAGCGATCGCCCAAAAATCGGGTTTTTCTAAATAAAAATGTTGCGGCTGGGGATAGCAAATTGCATTGAGAACTGCCAGGGGATCGATCGGAGGAACTTCTAGAGAAATACTGGCAATATGAGGGGTTCCTTGCTGGTGTGACATCTGCTGGCATTGGGCAAGAAAACGATACAATTCTTTACATTCTAGCAACAGTGTTGTATGAAATGAAGTCGCTGACATGGATTTCGTGGGATCGTTTCTCTCTACCACCGAAAGCATTTTTGGCAAATGCAAACGACGGTTAAGATCTAGTACGCAAGGTACGTAATCCCTAGCTTGCCATGAGACACTGTAGATAGGAACCATGCCGGTCGCACTACTTTTTCAATCGCCGGCAACTACCACTGGAATTTCTGTTCGCTATAGAGTTTTCTCCTACCGCAGTACGTCGTAAAATAAATAAGCACTTGGGAACATTCAATATATGGTAGGAACGCCGCATGAATTTGCAGATCTTGGAATCATCCCGTAAACTGTGGTTGGCAGCGATCAAGCCACCGATTTACAGTGTGGCGGTCATGCCAATTTGGGTAGGAACGGCAGTGGCTGTTGCCGATACACAGGCATTTAACGGTAGAGTATTTTACACCTTTTTGATATCGGCCATTTTCATCGTGATCTGGTTAAATCTCAGCAACGATGTTTTTGACTCAGAAACTGGGATTGACGAAAACAAACCCCATTCTTTAGTAAACTTAACAGGTAACAAAAACTTAATATTCGGGTTAGCCAACCTATTTTTAACATTGGGAATCTTGGGAATTGTGGCGATCGCTTGGTGGCAGCAAGACATAACCATTATCGCTTTGGTGGTTCTCAGCTGCCTGCTGGGCTATACCTACCAAGGACCTCCTTTCCGATTGGGATATTATGGTTTGGGGGAAATTATTTGTTGGATCGCCTTTGGTCCGCTAGCAGTAGCAGCCGCCTACTACAGCCAGACCCAACGTTGGTTGGTTGGCAACATGGCTGCTTTGTGGATTGCGGCGACTGTGGTGGGTTTGGTCACCAGCTTGGTGTTGTTTTGCTCTCATTTTCACCAAGTGGAAGATGATATTCAAGCCGGCAAGCGATCGCCGATCGTACGTTTGGGAACCGAACGCGGTGCCAAACTCCTACCTTGGTTCTGTGGTAGTATCTACGCCACCATCGTAGCTGGAATTTTAATGGAAATTCTACCCATTTGGACGATTCTAGCTTTTGGTAGCATCCCTTTTGCTTGGCAGTTATGTACCCATGTCAACAAATATCACGCACAACCAGATCAAGTTAGCAATAGCAAATTCATTGCTATTTCTATACACGCATCGAGTTGTTCCCTGCTAGGAATTGGATTTCTCCTAAATATTATTTCTTAAAAACCACAACCAATCTTTGAAGTCAGGAACTACCAATGGAAGCCAAACCATGGGTAATCCCTGGCTTCTCTGTATAGAAACAATGATGTACGATTGTCAATCAGAAACGCTTCGCGAAACGTATAGCTTTGACTTTTATTCCTATCGGCGATCGCTTCGCCATCCCCTGCCAACCAGCCACGGAACTTGGCAGTATCGGGAAGGCATTTTCGTAGCTTTGACGGGAAATCGGGGAACTGGTTGGGGAGAAATTGCCCCTCTAGCCAATTTTGGTAGCGAAAGCCTTTCCGAAGCTGTTGCTTTTTGCCAGCAATTACCGAAAACCATTACCCCAGAAACCATTTTTACCATTCCCAATCGGCTACCGGCATGTCAGTTTGGTTTGGAATCGGCGATGGAAAATATAGAAGAGTTGCCACCATTGCCACCTTTGCAGTATAGCTGGCTGTTGCCTACCGGCCAAGCAGCTTTATCCGCTTGGCGATCGCCTTACGAAGACGGGTATCGTACGTTTAAATGGAAAATTGGGATTGCCAATTTCAAGACCGAACAAAAAATTTGGCAGCAGTTACTACAAAAACTTCCCGCAGATTGCCAGCTACGCCTCGATGCCAATGGTGGGTTGGATGTGGAAACAACCAAAGCTTGGTTGGCAAAATGCGATCGCATGAGGGAAACACGCAAACCTCAGATCGAGTTTTTGGAACAACCTCTCCCTCCCCATTCCTTTGACACCATGCGAGAACTCAACCAGCAATACGCCACTTCCATTGCATTAGACGAATCGGTGGCAACTTGGCCGCAACTGCAAGATTGCTACCAACGGCAATGGCGAGGCATTTTTGTTATCAAACCCTGCATCGCTGGTTCGCCAAGTCGGTTGCGAAAGTTTTGCCAAACCCATGCGATTGATGTGGTTTTTTCTTCGGCTTTGGAAACGGAAGTGGGAAGAAAGGCGGCTTTGCGATTGGCGGCGGAGGTGAATCCCAATCGCTGTGTTGGTTTTGGAGTGAATGGGTTCCTCGGGAGTCGGGATTCGAGAGTCGGGGAAGGGGAAGAGGATTGCGAACAAGTAGGAAACCACAAAAACACAAAGAACACAAAGTTGGGTACTGAAGCTGAAACATAAAAACCACAAAAAAGAAAATACAATATGGTCGATCGTAGAAAAACACCGTTAGCGTTTTTAGAAGAATATCCTCGGGGAAATTTCTATCCTACTTATCTGGCGGAAAATCTATTGGCATATAGCCAGAAGCGATACCAACAATTACTATCTTATTCTCAAGGAAAATATCCACCGAAGATTTTGCTGGCAACATCAGATACGGTTGATTTTTTAGCGACTTTTGTGGCTGCTGTTTCCTGTAATTTTCCGGTGTTTTTGGGAAACTCTCAATGGGGAAAGCAAGACTGGAAACAGGCTTTGCAGCTAGTAAATCCCCATATTGTTGTCACTGATGGGAATTGGCAGGAACGACAAATACCTGTATCAGAACCTTTTCCGATTTCTATTTCTAGACCAATTGGCATTGCTACTGGCGGTTCGTCGGGAAAATTGCGTTTTGTTGTTCACAATTGGGAAACGTTGCTAGCTGCGGTAGCTGGATTGAGGCAGTATTTCCAGGTTTCGCAAATCAATAGTTTGTGCGTTTTGCCTTTGTATCATGTTAGCGGTTTGATGCAGTTTGTGCGATCGCTTGTTACTGGTGGGAAATTTTTTCTCCTTTCTTCTTGGAAGGATATGCTTGTTGGTTCGGCTGCAAATCCTTCCCAGTTGCCGCAGAAATTTACTCCGGAAGATTTTTTTCTCTCTTTGGTTCCAACGCAATTACAACGCTTGCTGGCATCGGCGGAAACAGCTTCTTGGTTATCGCAATTTTACACGATTTTTTTGGGAGGGGCAGCGGCTTGGCAGGCGTTACTAAAAACGGCAAAACAGTGGCAAATTCCGCTTTCTCCTACTTACGGAATGACAGAAACGGCTGCTCAGGTGGCAACGCTCAAACCTCAGGATTTTTTATTAGGAAAAGATGGGGTGGGTTGTTGTTTGCCACATGCGAAAATTACGATTCAACCATCTTCAAAAAAGGTGGGAATTGTAGCGATCGCATCTGATTCTCTCGCTTGGGGATACTATCCCAACCAACCGTTTTCTGGAAAATTGATAACCGACGATTTGGGATATTTTGATGCTGCTGGCTATTTCCATTTGGTAGGACGCAACAGCGATAAAATTGTTACGGGTGGGGAAAATGTGTTTCCCAGGGAAGTGGAGGCAGCAATTCGAGAAACGGGTTGGGTTCGCGATGTTTTGGTGACGGGAATCCCTGATAGCGATTGGGGGCAAGTTGTGGTTGCTATTTACGTTCCGCGTTGTCAAGGCGAACCATTCCAGCAACAAGTTCCTTCCCTAAATATTAGCCGTTACAAATATCCCAAAGTCTGGATTCCTGTGGAGAAAATTCCTCGCAACGATCGCTACAAAATCGATCGTGAAGCTGTCGATCGTATTATTACTGAATGGCAACGCAGTTCTGGGCAATAAGGGGGGATCGAATTTGGGGGGGGGTAGACCCTCCATAAATTATTTTTGCGCAGGTTAGATGTTTGAGCGAAAGAATCTCAAAAAAAAATGAAACTTTCCCCGACCACGGGGCAGCAGGTCGCGCCTACCTTGGCCCCAACTAGTTTTTTATCGTTTATAATAGAAAATATACCATAAATCGCATTTTTTGTCAACGCTGATGTGCTTGCAACCAAGCAGTTAACGCTGGGGATAAAGCTTGTTTGGTTCGGGTGTCACGATCGATGCAAACGTGAATGGTATTGGCTTGAGCAGCTATTTTTTCGTCTTCCAAAAAAACCTGATAGTGGATGTGGAATTTTTCTGGAGTTTCTGATTCTGTTTGTAACGAAATGATTAAGCGATCGCCGCAAAACAAAGGATGAAAATAATCGATATCGGCATGTACAATAGGTACTGCTATTTGTGAATCATTAAAGAAGGTTTGCAAACGAATATTGGAGGCTGCTAGGGAAGCTTCGTAGGATTCGTGACACATGGATAGCAGATTGGCAAAGTAGACGACACCGGCGGCATCGGTATCGGCAAATCGAACCATACGATGGTATTGATAAGACATAAAATAAATGCAATTAAATTAATTGAGAGAACGGCGCCAACCTTCAAAAAATTTCACATTGTGAAGCTTCTTAATTAAATTGAAATGAAGCTTTATAGGAACGAAAGCAGAAATTCGTTAGAGTATGAATAAAAGACCAGAATTCGTAGGAAATTCTAGCAATTATGTATGCTTCCAACTTTCATCCCCGTCGATGGCCAACGATTTTGCTGTTCGCGCTAGGTTTCTGGTTAAGTGCTAGCGTGTTGTTGGATTTTGTGGTCATGCCGTCTTTATATGCCGCTGGCATGATGAAAACTGCTGGATTTGCTTCTGCCGGTTATTTGCTGTTTTGGCTGTTCAATCGTTTGGAACTGGTTTGTGCTGGCTTGGCGTTGACTGGTTTGCTGGTAACCTGCAAGAACAACCCAATTCGCGATCGCGGTCGCAATACTGTTATTATCTTATCGGTTTCGCTGATGGCGATCGCGCTGACCCAAGCATTTGTACTCACCCCACAGATGAGTGCCATTGGTACCCAGCTTAATTTGTTGGAACCGGCAGCTAGTGCAGCACCAGCTATGAACCAAATGCATTTGGCATACTTTGGTTTGGAAATGCTAAAACTGGTAGCTGGGGGAACAGTCATGTACTGGTGCTATCGCCATTTTCCCCCAATGACGACATCCAGCTAAACGCCGCAGCCATTATCAAATGGGCATCTACTCTTCCGTTTGCTCTGCTTTGCTAGAACCAAACAACAACCGCAAAGCCATAATTGTAAAACCAATAGCTGCGATCGCTTTGACGATATCTTGCGGTAGGATTTGAGCGGTTCCCTCGCCGACTATAATGCCCAAAAAACTGGCTAAGACAAGGGCAGAAGCCGTTCCCAAAAATACCGCTTTGGGGGCTTTGCTACTGCCTCCCAGTGCGATCGCAGCTAATTGGCTTTTATCGCCCAATTCTGCCAAAAATACTGTAATAAAACTCAACCCGATTAATTGCCAATCCATAAGTCTTTTGTATCTATTTTTTCAAGCGATTTGCCAACGTGTTAGTTAGGCTAAAATTTCCCAAAGCAAAGAAACCGCCACAAGCAACAATAAAACACCAGCCGACTTTTCGAGAACTCGCGGCGATAGGCGATTGCCCAACCAACTTCCCAAACTAACCCCAATCAAACTGGTGGCAATCAAAGCCGTTCCCGCACCAGCAAATACCATCCAGGGTTCGTGAGACTCTGCACTCATCAGCAACGTGGCAAGTTGGGTTTTATCTCCCATTTCTGCCAGCAGAATGGTGATAAAGGTGGAGGAAAAGACAGCCCAAACGCCTCTTAAAGAGGTGGAACGAGAGGAGGGTGAGGTTTTGGGTGTTGCTGGTGCTGCTGGTTCCGATGAAGAAGTCTCGGTAGAAGGATGGGCAGTTTGCTGGTTGGTGGTTGATGGAGAAATATTTACTGTCAAAGCGTGACTCCCGGCATGTACTGGAACTCAAGTAACTATGGTAACAGGGACTGAAAAGGGCGATCGCGAACAATTCCCCTCCATATATATTCTAAGTGACAATGCTTAGGGAGTTGTCTTTTTCTATACTTTTGTAAAGTTCCTTAAACTGGATTGAGGGAACCAGATAATATAAACTATGAAACGCTAGATTCAGTAGTTGTACCAGGACAACCATGGAATTTCTAAACGATTTGCTCAGCGGTTTGGCTAGCTTCAACTGGGAACCAATTGTCCAGCTTGCCCTCGTGTCTGCGATTATGATTTCTGGTCCCATTGTAATTTTCTTGCTAGCCGTTCGCGGCGGCGATTTATAAAGGTAGATTGCAACAATGCAACCAGTCAAAATTTGGGGGGTAAAAGCCCAGCTTGGAACCATCGGTTTCGAGTAGAGTTTTTTCCCTCCCAATTTTGGCTACGGCATGGTTGAACAAAAACACCAAATCAAATATAAATTATCTAATATATTTCAATTTTTAGAAAAATAAATAAAACTTAGTGCTGGGGAAAGTTCATTTTTTGAGATTCTTTCGCTCAAAAATCTAAGCTGCTTCAAATATAGGTAGCGATCGCTTCATTCAGGGTGTGGTGGTAGAGACGCGATCGCGGTTTTAATGAGATGGTAAAAGAACGGCTGGCGGACATCAATTTGACGGGCGTTGTGGCGGTTTTTGCCCAAAAGTCCCCATGTTTCGCCCTTGGTCACTGCCAAAACTTCGCCTTTTTGGTTGCGGATGCGCAGTTCTTGCTTGCTACCGTTTTGATAAACAGCACAGCTATACCAATGTTGCTTGTAGCTAAACGTAACGCGACGGGTGGTGAGTTTTGTTGTTGCGTGGTTGCTAGTAGGAGGCAAGCGAACGCCAGCAATTTCTAATTGAACACTTATTATACCATTAAACTCATTTTCTTGCAAGCGATAAGCAATATCAATTTGGCGAGGTAGGGGATAGTAAGACCCCCAACGCCAAGCGATCGCATCGCGGAGAGTATCGCCTTCGGAGCAACGCAACTTGACATGCTTTTCGCCGACCACCTTTTGGTCGATAACCTCCACCGACGTCCAGAAAATGGGCGTGTTGTTCTCAATTCCCATCGGCTGGAAAGCTTGCATTTGCTCGTAGAGGGGCAAATCGGCAGCTGCTAGCGATAGACGAGCATCGATGGAAATCAAAGGCTTCAAATGCTCCGGTTGTAGGCATTGATGGGCAAATTGAGAGAGGCGATCGCGAAAAGCCGCAAAATTCTCCGCTGCCAGAGAAAACCCGCCCGCTGCTCGGTGACCGCCGTATTTCCCCAGCAAATCGTCGCAAAACTGCAACGCTTCAAATACATGAAACTCTGGAATACCCCTGGCCGAACCGCGAATGTGCTGGTGTTGTTCGTCTTCGTAGGTAGCAATAAAAACCGGTACGCCATACCGTTCCACCAACCGGGAAGCCACAATGCCAATCACCCCGTGGTGCCATTCTGGTTGTACCAGGACCAAAACCCGTCTTTGCTGCCAATCTGTACCCTGAGTGTCAACCCATTCAATGGCCTCTTGTTCGATCGCATTGCACATAGACTGGCGTTCGCGATTGATCTGCTCGCATTCCATGGCTCGCTGTAAAGCCACGGCCGGGTCATCGGTGGTCAGCAACTCGATAACTGTTTGGGGATTGGCAATGCGACCCACGGCATTGATACGCGGTCCCAGGCGAAACCCAATATCTTCCGGCTTCAGGGGTTGTTTTTTCTGGGTTACCCCCGACACTTGGATGAGTGCTTTAATTCCTTCCACTGGTGAATGGGGAAGCGATCGCAATCCCGTCCGTACCCACTTGCGATTCACCCCCGTTAGCGGTGCCAAATCCGCCACCGTTCCCAAAGCAAACAATGCCAGCAAGTCGTTTTCCAATTGTTCCTGCTGTTGGTATTCCTTGGCGAGGGATACCGCTAAAATATAAGCTACCCCTACTCCAGCAATTCCCCAATAGACGGAACTGGCGGGCAGCAACTTGGGATTGAGAATGGCATCAGCGGGGGGAAGTTCGGGGGGTAAGTCGTGGTGGTCGGTGATAATTACCTGGATACCCAGTTCTTTGGCTTTGGCAATGGGGTCGTAGGCGGCAATACCATTGTCAACGGTTAAAATTAAGCGAACGCCGTTTTTGTAACAGTCTTCCACAATGCGGTGGTTGATGCCATAGCCTTCCGACATGCGGCTGGGAATATCGTAATCCACGTTAGCGCCCAACCAACGCAGCGATCGCAACAACAACGCCGTACTGGTCATGCCATCGGCATCGTAGTCGCCACAAATAACCACAGACCATTCTTGCGCGATCGCTTGCTGTAACAAAGCCAAACTAACCGGCAAATCGGGAAAAACTTCCCTGGGGTCCGGCAAAGCAATATTTTCCGGATGCAGAAATTCCGTGGCTGCTTCTAGGGTATCGATGCCGCGATTGAGCAAAACTTGTGCCAAAACCGGATCGATGTTCGTTTGTTCGGCCAGCCACTGTGCTTTTTGCGTGTCTGCTGCGGCGATGTGCCACCGTTGCGGTGGCAGCGAACTCGATGGGGAATGAGGAGATTGGTGGAAGGATTCTTGCACTTTCGATATCTGGTTCCAAAAACGTCAACGGTGCTTCGGCTTCGCTCAGCACGAGGGCTTCGGCTTCGCTCAGTACGAGGGCTTCGGCTTCGCTCAGTACGAGGGAAACTGTTCCAGAAAATTAGCCAGGAATTTTCCAGATTTTGATGGTTTTGTCGGAACTACCGCTGACCAGGGTTTTGCCGTCGCGGGTCATATCCATCGATATAATAGAATCTTCGTGACCGGTTAGGGTTTTGATTTCATATCCCTGGCGAAAATTCCATAATTTAATTGTGCAATCGGAACTACCAGAAGCCAGGGTTTTGTTATCGGCACTGGCAACCACTGAAAGAACGGAATCTTCGTGTCCGGTGATGGTACGCAGTTGCTCCCCTGTAGTTAAATCCCAAACAATGATGGCATCGCCATAGCCGCCGCTAATTAGGGTTTTGCCATCGGGAGCGATATCTACCGAGAGAACGGAATGATTTTGTCCGGTGAGAGTATGCAGGAGTTTGCCTTTTTTAATATCCCAGATTTTTATGGAACAATCGGAACTGCCAGAAGCCAGAAGGCGACCGTCGGGACTGATGGCTACTGACACAGCCGAATCTTCGTGACCGTAGAGGGTGCGAAATTCGTAGCCGGTGGTTAAATCCCAAATTTTTACGCAACAGTCGGAACTGCCGGAGGCTAAAAGATGGCCGTCGGGACTGACGGCAATGGCTAAGACGGCATCCATGTGTTCTTCCAAACTAAGAACTTGCGCTCGGTGTACCCGCCGCCAAACTTTGACGGTTCCATCGGCACCACCGGTAAATAGTGCTTGACCGTCGGGACTGATGGCAACGGTGACGATGCTGCTTTGATGTCCTTGGACGGTAAATAGTTCGCAAGCTTCGTTGAGGTCCCAAATTTTGAGGGTGCGATCGACGGAACCGCTGGCGACGATGTCCCCTTGCCAGCTAACGGCAACGGAGAGAACGCTGTCGGTATATCCGGCGAGCGTTCTCCACAGAACCATATCTTGATATCGTAAATTATCTACGGGCAAATAGGGAGCTGGTGCGGGAGCAGGTGTGGGTAAGTTTCCATAGGGATTTGGCGTTTCGGCTTCGCTCACCGTAGGCGTTTCGGCTTGATTTTGGGGAGCTAGTAAAGTTTGCTGAAGGTTTTGGCGTTCGGTACGAGCAACTTGTAGCTCTTTGAAAATTTCTTGCAGCTGTTGGGATAAACCATCTACTTGCTGTTGCAGTTTTTGAATTTGTTGGGATAGAGCTTGGAGATCGACAGACTCGAACTGAGACATAACCAATAATCCTTGTAATGAGTTTGCCAGGTCGCGTTTCGACTACGCTCACCGCAGGCGGTCAAATTTCGTTCGCCGCCAGTTGAATTACCCCAGATCGTACCGTTTGGAGGTCAACAGCTGAAGAATTGATTTGTCAGCAACAATGGGAAAATAGGACCATTGGGAATTATAAGCGGTAATGTTCCCCTTTTCAGTTGTTGAAATATTAGAGAGAAGGCAGCGCGATCGCATTATGCTACTGAATGCGGTTGCGATCGGCGATCGCTTTGCTGTCTGCGTTTGCTAGAGTCCGATTGTAATTTATTATTGATTGTGGTTCGCTAATTATTTTTGATTTCCCCTGGGAGTCCGTTGTTCGCTATAAACGATCGCTCGGCTTCTAGATAATCTAAAAAAGTACGGGCAACCACAGAAAGTTTTTTGCCTTCGGGATAAATGGCGTACCAATGGCGTTCTATGGGGAACCCTTCTACGTTTAATACGGAAAACAGGCCAGTATCTTGTTCTAACGCGATCGCATGTTTGGATAGTACAGAAATACCTAATCCACCTAAAATGGCTTGTTTGATGGCTTCATTACTGCCTAATTCTAGTCGAATTTTGAGGGAGAGTTGGTATTTTTGGAATAACTCTTCTAGTGCCTGACGGGTTCCCGAACCGGGCTCTCGCATAATAAAAGGTTCTTCGGCCAATCGTTCCAAGGAAATATAAGTTTCTTTGGCAAGGGGATGGTCGGCTGGTGCGATCGCAATTAGTGGATTTTCTAAAATGCGATGTGCGGTTATATCTACGTTATCGGGGAGTTTGCTCAGAATATAAAAATCATCTTGGTTTTCATGAAAATACTGCCAAATTCGTTCGTGATTGGTAAAACGCAACGATAGATCTACGCCGGGATATTTTTGACAAAAAGGACTGATAATACGCGGTAAAAAGTATTTGGTGGTGGTCACGGCACTTAAATTGAGCTTTCCTTGTTTTAAGCCCTTCATATCTGCGATCGCGCTTTCCAGTTCCCCCAACTCACTAAAAATTCGTTGGCAACTTTCATACAAAATCTCTCCCGCTTGCGTTAAATACAGCTGTTTTCCAATCTGTTCGAATAAAGGAAGTCCCACAGCTTTTGTCAGTTGCTTCATCTGCATGGAAACCGTCGGCTGTGTCAAAAATAATTCTTCTGCTGCTTTGGTAAAACTAAGGTGTTTTGCTGCAACTGCAAAGACGCGCAGTTGGTGGAGAGTTGCATTTTTAATCATAGAAGTATGCTATAGATTTTCTTCTATCGTTCGTATACTAAATATCAATTTACATTATATATTGTTTTGCCTACGATAATCCCCGAGTCAAAATTCGATAGCTTTTGGCGAATATTTGGAAGCAGGCTTTTTGGTAATGCGGACAAACAAGCAATGGACAAAAACACTCTTGATTTCTCTTTTAGGCGTTGCGATTCCCAGTTTGACAATTGCCCGTGCGGTAAATGCTGAATGGCGTTATGGCGGTTCGACAAATCCGACCAATTGGGATGAATTAAAACCTGAATATAAAACCTGCGGAACTGGAAATAGACAGTCTCCGATTAATATTCAAACATCCGACATTGCTCGCAGAGCTTCAGGGAATCTCAATTTTAATTACGGTATGTCCGATTTAGAAGTGGTAAACAACGGTCATACGGTGAAAGTGAATTACGATTCTGGAAGCTCGATAACGCTTGATGGGGAAACTTACGAACTCAAACAGTTTCATTTCCACAGCCCTAGCGAACATTGGGTAAATGGTGAAGCCGCTGCCATGGAATTGCATTTCGTCCATCAAAATGAGGCTGGGGAAATTGCTGTGGTTGGGGTTTTGCTGACATCGGGATCGAAAAATCCTCAAATAGCGCAAGTTTGGTCCAATCTTCCTGGAGAAGGGGAAACGAAAACCTCAAAAACGAGGGTCGATGCCTCTAAGTTTCTCCCTGAAAATCGCAGCTACTATCGATATTCTGGTTCTCTGACCACTCCTCCTTGTCGTGAAGGAGTTAAGTGGGTTCTGTTTAAAAATCCCATTGAAGCTAGTCCCGAACAAATTGAGGCGTTCACCAATCTCTACCCGGCGAATGCGCGTCCCATTCAAGAAACAAACAACCGCAGTATAATGGAAATGGTGCAATAATCCAATTTTGATGGGGGGGGCGATCGAACGAACTGCGCAATTTTTGGGTTCCCCCCCTACAGAATTAGGGAGAATTGCGATCGCGCCACAGGAGTGAATGAAAAAATACTTTATATTTCCAACAGCGATCGCGCTCTATAGTATTTCCATCTGGATTGTATACAATGCAATTGTATAGGGCCGCAACGCGCGAGCGCCCCTACAAGATTTTTGATTTATAGGACTACACTCCATTTATATTTAATCTGAAATTTTTCTAAAAAATTTAAACAAAATGAAAACATAAAAATATTCTGTCGGTATTTTGAAAGCAGGCGCTATACTAAAATATTTACAATTGAAATGAAATAATTTACAGAAACAATGTTTGGAGACATTCCAAATGGCTGCCCGAACGAATATCACGAAGAAGATCGCAAGTGGGAAAGTGCGATCGCGAGGTTTGGCAATGGTGGTAGAGGGAAGTTGGTGGCGGCTCGGTTGCAGTTGTAGAATTGCTTTCTATACTTCAAAACAGCTCAGCACAAGTTCTATCTGGGTTGGGCAATATTTCTTGATAAGGTAGAAGTAGGATTGAAGTAGCTATTCAAGGCTTTTCTCTATCCCGACCGCTATCTAACCAACTATTTAGCCAACTGGGTAGACTCATCATGGAGCAACATCCCGTCGATCCGCAAAAGGCAGCTGCGGGGAATTCTCCGTCGCCAGCCGATGCTCGTTCCGGCCCTGCCAGCAATTTGCAGCCTGAGTCAGCCTACAATGTCAGTGCTTTTGACCGCGCCACGATCCAGCGGTGCTTGCATTTGGCACGTCAGGCCTTGGGACGTACAGCTCCCAATCCCATGGTGGGATGTGTCATTGTGAAAAATGGACGTATTGTTGGCGAAGGTTTTCATCCAGGTGCTGGCCATCCCCATGCAGAAGTTCGCGCTTTGGAAGCGGCCCGAGAACGAGCAAGAGGAGCGACATTATACGTTAATTTAGAACCGTGCAATCACTACGGACGAACGCCGCCTTGTACGGAAGCAGCGATCGCGGCACAAGTGGCGAAAGTTGTCGTGGGCATTCAAGATCCGGATCCGAGGGTTTCTGGTAACGGCATTGCTAAGTTGCGCGAAGCAGGAATTGAAGTTGTGGTAGGTGTAGAAACCGAGGATTGTTGGCAGTTAAACGAAGCTTTTTGGCATCGCACTACCTGTGGGTCGCCTTTGGGCATTTTAAAGTATGCCATGAGTGCTGATGGCAAAATTGCCACGACCACCGGACACAGTGCTTGGGTAACGGGAGACACGGCGCGTCGTTGGGTTCACCAATTGCGTTCCAGTTGCGATGCGGTAGTGGTGGGTGGCAATACAGTGCGACAAGACAATCCTTACTTAACCAGCCACGACGACCACCTTCCCAATCCCTTGCGAGTCGTCATGAGTCGCACCTTAAATTTACCGCTATCGGCGCATTTGTGGGAAGTGACCCAGGCACCAACCTTAGTACTGACAGAACCGAACGCCAATTCCACGATTCACAAGCAGTTGGTGGAGATGGGAGTAGAAGTGGTGCCATTGACCCCTTTAACGCCAAAACGAGTCATGGAATATCTCTACGAACGAGAAGCAATGTCGGTGCTGTGGGAATGTGGCGGTACTTTGGCAGCCCAAGCGATCGCGGATGGGGCCGTACAAAAAGTGATGGCTTTTATCGCTGCGAAATTAGTAGGAGGACAGGCAGCCCCTTCGCCAGTGGGCGATTTGGGGATTTTGAAAATGACGGAAGCGTTTTCTTTACACAACGTACGGTGGCGATCGCTGGGAGCGGATTATTTGCTAGAAGGATATTTCGTTCCAGCAGGAACCAAAACCCTAGGGGAAGCGTCTACTTGACAAAATTCCTAAAATTAGGATAGAGACGAGGATGGTGAAATAAAATTCAGTATTGGATTCGAGCAACTCAGCAAGTGGAAACCTATAGGCAAACCTATAGAAAACTGCTAAAATTTTTTTGTACGTATCCACACCATCAAACTCCCGTATTTCCATAGATGGGGGATACACGTTAGCCAAATTTCGAAAGCTTGGCAACAAGATGCCGCGAGGGTATCGAGGCTAAGCATAAAAAAAAGCTCCAAATGTTTTTAGGCTTCCCTTTCTAGAAAAGGGAAACTATCCATAGGCTAAAAATCTAGCTGAAAATTCTTGAACTGGTGTGAGGGTTATCGGAACCAATGAGTCAGAAACTGCGTAATTCCTTACTGGCGGCGCCAATTTTATTGGGCATGACCTGCAGCTCCGTGGCTGCGGCTCCAGAAGGTCAACAAACCAAAGTCTCCCAACTTCTAGCCGAAACCGAATCTGAATCCCAAAGCATGGGTCAGGTAACTTCGGTTTCCCAACTGCGAGACGTGCAGCCCACCGACTGGGCTTTCCAAGCTTTGCAATCGCTGGTCGAACGCTACGGATGTATTGCTGGTTATCCCGATCGCACCTTCCGTGGCAATCGAGCTTTGACTCGTTACGAATTTGCGGCGGGTCTCAACGCCTGTATGGAGGTAATGACCCAGCTCATCGAGCAAAGCACGTCTGACTTGGTGCGTCAAGAAGACCTAGCAACGCTACAACGGCTGCAAGAAGAATTCCAAGCGGAGCTAGCCACCCTACGCGGGCGGGTAGACAGCTTGGAAGCCCGTACGGCAGAACTAGAAGCCAATCAGTTCTCCACCACCACCAAACTAAATGGGGAAGCCGTGTTCTTCCTCGGTGATGCCTTCGGTAACGAAGATCTAAAAAGCGATATCCAAACCACCTTCAGCGGTGAGGTAGAGCTAAACTTCGATACCAGCTTTACCGGACGCGATCTATTGCGTACCCGTTTGGAAGCTGGCAACATCGAAGGATTTGGTAGCGACATCACTGGCACCAATATGGCGGAAATTGATGCCGAAGATGATACTGGTAGCAGCTTCGTGCTAGACGAGTTTTTCTATCGTTTTCCCCTCGGGAAAAACCTCAGAATTTGGGCGACCGTCGTAGGTACGGATATCGACGATATCTTTTCGGAAGCTGCCTACGCAGGTGGTCCTTACCTATCTGAATTTGCAGACTTCAATCCCATCATCGGCGATCAACCGGAGGGTGCCGGTCTGGGCGCAAACTTCAAGTTCAGTAAGAACTTGGGGCTCGACCTTCTCTATATGACGGAAGATGAAGTAGCGAGCGACTCCGGTTTGGGAGATGGTCTGTTCAACGGGGAATACAGCGCTGGCGCTCAAATCAATTTCTCCGCTGGCAACTTGGATGCGAGTTTGTCCTATCTAAACACCTTTAATGGTGCCACTGGCGGTGGCGTCGGTAGTTCTTTTGCAGACGATCCGTTCTCAGGTGGCGATCGCAACTCCCACCACGTAGGCTTGCAAACTGCCTTTAATCTGGGTTCCAGCTTCCGCGTTGGAGCTAATGGTGGTTTGGTCTTTGCCAACGAAACTTCTAGCGATAACGAGGCCACCATTTGGACGGCAGCTGTGCAATTCTCCTTCCCCGACTTGGGTGGCCAAGGCAACAATGCTGGTATCTCGGTAGGAATTCCTCCCAAAGTGAGCGACAACGATATCGCAGGTCGGGAAGATGAAGACACCTCGATCGCCATTGATGCAGCATACAAGTATCAATTGACGGACAATATTTCCCTAACACCTGGTGTGATTTGGGTTATCAATCCAGAACACAATGACAATAACGAAGATGTGGTTGTAGGAGCCCTTCAGACCGAGTTTGAATTCTAAGGTAAGTTTTCCTAACTAGTGCGATCCAACAACTGTCCGGTGTAAAAAATCAAAAGACGAAGCCCAGTTTTTTAGCTGGGCTTTTTTTCGCGTCTACCATTTTTACGATCCGAAATCCGCACTGCAAAGACCCGAAAAAACATGGAAGAACCTGACAAGACGATAGGTATTTCAAACTTGATTGAGCGACAGAATGTAGGAAAAGCAAATAGGGGGCCACTC
>CAYZHY010000076.1:0-14295 GCA_964477525.1 uncultured Geitlerinema sp.
TTTTTAAAACACTTTTATTGAATAAAAACCAGTACGTAAAAGCAACTTTGTGTTTTGCTGAAATTGCGTACGGTGCGATCGCTTTAGAGTTTTATGCAAGCGGATTTGCTTCCATGGATGGGATATTGCCTGCCAAATTATTAACTTTTATGAAAACTTCCGATTGCTAATTGAGAATTATTTTAAACTAGCTGTGGTTTTTGGAAGTCGTACGTAACGTTATACAGCCATTTCGTCGTTCCCCAACCAACTTCGTTGATATCATAAAGAGTAGTTATGCTAAGGAATCAAAAATCTTTTTCCTTGTTTGCTTCCCTTCTTTGCAGTTTTCCATTGTTTGTAAGTGGCATGCCTGCCAACGCTACCCCACTGCAAACCGAAACAAATATTGCACAATCGTCATTCCAATCCTTATTAAACCAAGGGATTCAACAATACAATCAAGGAAATTACCAACAAGCACTCGAGCATTTCAGCAATGCGATCGCGCAAAATAACGATCGGGCAAATGCCTTTTACTATCGTGGCATTACCTACTTAGAACTGGGACAGAAGCAGAAAGCCATCCAAGATTATACGCGCACCATCGAACTTCAACCAGAAAATGCAGATGCTTACTACGAACGAGGCATTGCCCGCACCCAACAAGGAAACTACGAACAAGCTATCTCTGATTACAATCGTGCCTTAGAACTCGAACCAGAACAAGCTGGCGTTTACTTGAATCGAGGTATTGCCCACACCCAACAAGGAAACTACGAACAAGCTATCTCTGATTATACCCAGGCTATCGAACTTGATGGCCAAATGGCAGGTGCTTATGCCAATCGTGGAGCCATCCGGGCTGCTGTTGGCAACCAGGAAAAGGCGATCGCGGATTGGGAAAAGGCAGCAGAACTCTATCAAGAACAGGGAAACCAACAACGCTACCAAACCGTACAGCAACGCCTAAAACAGTTACGAGAAGACTCAAATCCTAGCAATTCGGAAAAATCGGAGAACAATCCTTAATCCCATATTGCCATTTTTGCTGGAAATTAAGCTCTGTTTGGTCATGGCGGGAGAAATCTCATGACAAATCCGAGCTCCAAATACCTTATATGAAATCCGGCTGTAGACTTGATTTACTTCGATCGATACTCAATTGGATAAGAACCCCTAAATATCAACTCGATTCTTGATGAATCCGTTCGCGACCTTTATTTGGGGATAGCGGCCATCAAAAAAAAGCGATCGCTGTGGGTAGCGATCGCTGGTAGACAAGCTAATTAGCAGATGCGGAAGAAGTCGCCAGACGTTTCTGTTCGAGTTCGAACAGGGTATTTTCGTAAGTATGGCGATTGATGGGATAGAGAAAAGTTAGTATCAAACTACCTACCAGAGACAGAACTGGCAAGCAAACAACAACATAGCGAATGGCTATCAAAGCCGATTCGGGTTGAGCCACTTCCACAGGACCCGGTACGGATTCGGCGAAACCAAACTGAGCCAACAACTGTCCCACCAGGAACAATCCCATAGCCAGTGTCAGCTTTTGTAAAAACAGCAACAAACTCCAGAACAGACCTTCCCGTCGCTTGCCAGTATGCAACTCATCCCAATCCGCCACTTCCGGCAGCATGGATGGGGGAACCAGGTAGGAAGATGCCATACCCATGCCAGCCGTAGCAGCGAGGATATACATGCGATCGAGTTGTCCTGGTTCCAGCCACAACCAGTTCAACATGGCGACTATCCAAATACTGCTTCCCAGCCAGTGAACCACTCGTTTGCCCAAGCGACGGCTCAACGGTTCCCAAACGAACATTCCCATCAGAGCCATACCTTGGATAATGACGATAACTTGGGTGGTCTCGGTGGAACTGAGGTTCATGCAGTGGATAACATAATAAGGTACAATGGCAGGCGTAATTTGTACGGCCAACCAGGCCAAGGCGTGAATCCCAACTAAAAATAGGAGGGGTCGGTTTTGAAACAGGGATTTAAATTCTTGCCAGCGGGAACTATCATTGGGTGACTGGCTACATTTGCGTTCTTGGGTTCCCCAACAGCAAAAAGCAATAGAGACAACTGTTAGACAAGCACCGACTAAACCTAAATCCCAAAGCTGCTGTGTGGGTCGTAGCTCCCACTGCGCGATCGCGCGCATGATAATTAGAGCCCCTATGCATCCAGCGAGGGAAAAGGCAAAACGAAGTCCGTTGAGTCGTATGTGGTCGTTGGGATCTTCGCTTTGGTCGGTTAGCAAGGCCCCGTAGGGAATTAGATAAACGTTAGCAGCGGTTTCAAAAATTAGTAGTAAAGCTAAATAATAGACGAAGCGGAACCAGTCGGAAGTTGGAGGAACCCACCACATGAAAACGAAGCTGATGCCAATGATGGGAGCACTGAGCAACATCCAAATGTGGCGTCTCCCCCAACGGGTTTGCAAGCGATCGCTAAACTGACCGACAACCAGCGTACTCAGGGCGCTCCAGGCGTTGCCCGCGAACATAATCAAACCAGCCAAGTCGGCTGGCAAGCTGGCTACCGTGGTCATGAAGAACATAAAGAATACTAAGACGGCATTGCCCGCCATCGACGGACCAAAGTCTCCTATACCGTAGGCAATTTGAGTAAAAAAACCAAGTTTCCCCTGACTGTAGCTATTGCTCATCATACCAATCCAACCCACTAATATTAATTATTTCTAAATCTGCTTCCATCCTAAAGAATTTTTACAAAAAGTAAATAACTAAAACGAAATTTTAATTTATATGAACTACCCATAAATTCCTCTGAACGTTCGCAGCTAACAACCCTGAAAACACCGGTACGAACTGGTTGGCCAGCAACTAAGAAAGAGTTAGAAAACTATTATTAACGATCGAATCAATTAAAAAACTGAAACCACGGTACTTTTCCGTTACTTCGATCTTCTAAAAATTGCAGGATCGGGAAAACAAAGTTAGGTAAGAGTTATTCAAGAAATTACTACCTAGCAGTCAAAACATGGTTACCTTCCTGCCAACTCCGATTTTTGACGCTGTTTCGTTGTCTTCAAACGAGGCTAGAAAATGTCAATGACCGTGTTAAAATTTGTGGCGAATATGAAAACTCTATTGCAGAGGACGAACCACAGATGGAAGCAGCTATGCTATTCGCCAAACTACCAGAAGCCTACCAATTCTTCGATCCCTTGGTAGACGTACTGCCGATTATTCCTATCTTCTTTCTACTGTTGGCTTTCGTTTGGCAAGCCGCAGTTGGCTTTAAATAAATTTATATAGGGAACGTACCAAGCGTACCAAGCATGGGTGCGTGGGTGCGTGGGTGCTTGGGAGACAGAAAAGTACAATGAAATTTTTCTCCGATGCTCCCATGCCCCAATGCCCCGATGCTCCCATGCCTCCCTTCCCAGCTCAATCTAACAACCGATGACAAATACTGCGATCGCGATCGGCCAAATCCGTTGCCAGACGGCAGTGTTCGTAAGCAATTTGGCGATCCAATCGTGGCAATAACTGCGATCGCCTGGCCAAAGCCGCTTGAAAATATTGCAAACTCTTCTCTTTTTCTCCTTGATGGAGCAAAATTTGTGCTTTTAAATACAGCAAATCGGGATTTTCCGGATTCATCGCCAACGCTTTATCCACGTATTTTCTGGCTTGGTCTGCTTTTTCCAAATCTCGATAGCCAATGGCAATACCGCGATACGCCACATAAGAGGGTTTGCCGTACTCCTCCATCCGTTTGATGGCTTCATCGGGGTTGGCAAAGGGTAAATTCACCGCCAGCATCAAATCCATATAGCCGCGAATTAAATTTAATTCCGGGTCTTGGGCAGAAATTTCTTCCGCTTTTGATAAATTCCTGAAAATCGGTCGCAATTTCCCCATAGCCTGGGTCACGCCGCCGATGTCTTCTGTTAAAACCTGATGGGCCCCGATTAAAAAATGACCCACAGCCATATAAGTATGTCCGCGCAGGGGGTCTTTCTCCACCAACTTTTCAGCCGTTTCCAGGGTTTTTTCGCTGTAGGTCAAAAACGCATCCCAATCTTGTTCCAAATACTCCACAGAAGCCTGCAAAGCATAGTGCATGGGTTCGTTGGGTTCGGAAGCTCTCGCTTGCTGTAGCTGAACCAAAGCATAAGCATAATTTCCGTGTTGGAACACCGAAAGAAAAGCTGCTTCTGTCGATTCGCCAATCTTGTGGGGATTGGTATCGCGAAATGGGTCGCCAGCCATCGCCGGTGTCAACCATCCCGTTACCGCCAGCACGAAACCGCTAGCGACGACCGAACCAACTTGTATTTTTGCTACCAACCAACGTTTCATAGAAATTAATATAAAAATAGAAGGATAAAAATGCCGAGCGAAGCATCCCAGTGACTGTTATGGAGACAGCTAACAGGAGTTGCAAGTTCCATGCCATCTTGCGGTAAGCGGAATCGAACTGCGGGGTCGTCCTACAATTAACAATTAGAAACAAAACGAACCAGAAATATTCACAACGTCACCATCCATTCATGCTGTATTTAAAAGATTTGGTCTACCATCCCCCAGCCAGTTCCACAGCTATTTTAAAGCCAACCAACCTAGAACTGGTGCCACAAGAATTGGGGTTAATCGTTGGTCCCAGTGGTTCCGGAAAAACCACATTACTAGAAATT
Organism: uncultured Geitlerinema sp.; assembly: GCA_964477525.1. Lineage (GTDB taxonomy): Bacteria > Cyanobacteriota > Cyanobacteriia > Cyanobacteriales > PCC-9228 > PCC-9228. Next base: position 4,655 of record CAYZHY010000076.1, read on the forward strand.
TTAGCGGGATTGGCACGCAAAACCAGTGGCGAAATCTGCTGGCGCGATCGCCAATTGACCCCAGAAGACATGCAGGAAATTTCGGGGTTGGTCTTTCAATTTCCCGAAAGGCACTTTTGCGGCAATAGTATCTTAGAAGAACTGCGTTTGGGGCATCCCGAGTTTAGTTCCCAACAAATCCAACAAACTTTGCAGGAAGTGGGATTGGACCATCTTTCCCTAGAAACATCCCCCTATTCGTTAAGTGGCGGCCAGCAACGGCGCTTGGCTTTAGCCGTACAGCTAATTCGCCAACCCCACGTATTGCTTTTAGACGAACCCACAGCGGGATTGGATTGGTCCATGCGTCGCCAGTTGGTAAGCTTGCTGGAAAAATTGCGGGGTCATTGGACCTTGTTGGTTGTCAGCCACGATGCCAGGGAACTGACCGAAATTGCCGATCGCTGCTGGCACATTCATTTGGGGGAAGTAACTGCTGTGGACAAAGACTTTCCCAAAGGCAACCAAAGCGAATGAAAACGTGCCATAATGGTTCGACGATTCCATACTAGATGTCGTATTTTGCGATTATGGTTGAGTCTTGGCAATCGTCATTTGACGAAGAACCCGCTCAAAAACTAGAAAATCTTGATGCTAGCGAGTTGCAATCGCTGCCGGAGCTGAATTTTCAGCTTCCCGACCCCGAAGACGAAGAGCTTTCGGACGATAAATTCCAAGAACAGGTGGACACGGCGTGGCGGATTTGCGATCGCTTCGACCTGCAAACGGATATTTGGCGCGGTCGGATTATGCGGGTGGTCCGCGATCGCGAGAAGAAAACCGGCGACGGTCACCGAACGGGATTTTTGAATTGGCTGAAGGAACGGGAAATTAGCAAAAGCCAAGCCTATTCCCTGATTGAGTTGGCTGACAGTGCAGACAAACTGCTGGCCAACGGAGAAATGGAATCCGATACCATAAACCATTTCAGCAAACGAGCTTTTGTGGAAACTGCCAAAGCTTCCCCAGAAGTCCAGCAAGTGGTCACCGATGCGGCCAAACGCGGCGATCGCATTACCCGTCGCGAAGTTCGCCAACTGGCTGACGAATGGACGGCTATGAGTTCCGATTTGCTGCCGGAAGAGGCTAAGGAAAAAGCTGCCGACCAATCGCTACCGCCACGGTATTTGGCCCCTTTGGTCAAGCAAATGGAAAAGTTGCCGGAGTCCCATCAGACAACCATTCAGGAAAATTTAGCTCAAAATCCCAATCCGGATACGGTGAAAAACATCACCAGCGAGGCCCGCAATTTATCCAAATATCTGGATGCAGCGGCCAGAATTCGAGCTTTGGAAGACAGCGATTTAGACGTGGAGATGGCGCTGGAAGAAGCGATGCGTCTGGATTGTTTGGGGATGGCTTCGGATTTGCTCAATCAAGCGGCGCAGCTGGAACAGGCTGCTGTGAAACTGCACGGAACTTGGCAGCGTCTGTCCGGTCTGGCCGATCGCTTGTACGTGGAAACTGGCGCTTCTACGCCCCACTTGCGGACCTTGTTGAATGCTTTGGAAAGGCTATCTCAGGAGAACATTGAGGTTCCCATGGGAGAGGCGGAAAACGAACGCATCGTACGTTTGCGGGTAATCGATGACGATCGCTCTTCCTAGCGTTTTCACGATCGTACGATGGACCGACTGATGGTTTTGGATGCACAAACTGGATTATTTGTCAAGCATTTTTTGGGCTTGTTGGCAGGCGTGTTGCCACCAAATCTCCACAATTTGCCAAAATGCCATCGGTTGGTTTTCTTCCCAAATCGAGTGGAAATCGGGTTGGTAGGTTTTTGCTTGGTGGAGACTATACCGGGCCTGGTGGTAGCGTTGCCAGTGCAAGCAGACCAGACCTCGTTGGTACCAAGCCCAAAAATTTTCTGAATGGAGAGCAATAGCGCGATCGCAGCTTGTGAATATTGTTGATAAATTGTGATGGACATGGAGCAACCAGCTTTTATCGTACCAAGCTAGTAGAAATCCGGCATCTGTGGCTAAAGCTTCCTCGAAACATGCGATCGCGTTGTTGGTATCTCCCATCGCTGCCAAAATTTTACCCTGCAAATGCCACCAAGGTGCTTTGAACTGGGCAGTGGGTAACCGTTCGGTGCAAATCGCCAAAGCTTGCGAGGAATATTGTCCAAAATACAGTGCTACCGCCTTTTCGTACCAAATTTCGATCGAACGAGGATGCCAGTATAAAATGCGATCGCAGGTATTGACCGCTGACCTATATGCGCCCAAACTTCGCTGGATTCTAGCAAAACCATACTGTGCCCAAAAGTCGTCCGGTCGCTGGCGCAAAGCATTTTGGTAGCTAGCCGCCGCCTCGGGATACGCCAGTTGCCGTTCCAATGCTTGGCCGCGACGGTACCAACTCCAATAATCTTCCGGCCGGACCAACAAAGCCCGGTCGAACGAGGCAATTGCTTCTGGAAAATCGTAACCCAACTGCAAGCAAACGCAACCCCGTTGGTACCAAGCCCAATAGTCTTCCGGTCGCACTTGCAAAGCGCGATCCAAACTATCAATGGCTATCTGATATTGTGACAACAAACTGGCAGCTTGGGCGCGATCGTACCAAGCCCAATAATCGTTAGGTCGGCAAGCCAAAGCCCGTTCGTAGCTGTCGATGGCTTCTCGGTAGCGACCCAAATCGTTGAGAATGTTGCCCCGCTGGTACCAAATCCAATAATCGGAATCGCAGCAAGCCAAAGCCCGTTCGTAACTATCCACAGCAGCGGTTAAATATCCTAAATCTCGCAAAACATTGCCCCGTTCGTACCAAATGTCCGCATCCTCTGTATCGATCGCTAGGGCATTTTCCAAGCTGACCAAGGCTTCTTGATATTCTCCCAAACGATAGAGAGCTTTGCCTTCTCGATACCAACCCCACGCATCTTTTTGAGCGTACATAAAACATCCTGCTTTGTTTCTAGGTTCGTGGGACAATTTCGCAATGAGATTTCTGATACTATAGCACGGTAGTAGGGGCGATCGCTTGAAGTCCCGCTGGTTTTTGCTGTCAGAAAATATTGATATTTTCTAGGGCAAAATTTTGGGCTGTTTGTTGGGAGGAAAACACCAATCGTGCGTACAGAAAAAGATTCCATGGGGGAACGCCAGCTTCCCGATGAGGTATATTACGGCATTCAAACTTTACGAGCTACAGAAAATTTTCCCATTAGCGGCATCAAACCGCTACCGACTTACATTGATGCTGGCATTTGGTTAAAGAAAGCCACGGCTACGGCCAATCGCGATTTGCAATGTATTCCCGAAGATGTGGGTAATGCCATTATCCAAGCCGCCGATGAAATTTTAGCCGGACAGTTGCGCGAGGCCTTTGTGGTGGATGTGTATCAAGCTGGGGCGGGAACATCCCACCACATGAATTTAAATGAAGTGCTGGCCAATCGGGCTTTAGAAATTTTAGGCGATCGCAAGGGCAATTACCAGCGGGTCAATCCCAACGACCACGTCAATTACGGTCAGTCCACCAACGATGTCATTCCTACGGCCATTCGCATTGGGGGATTGTTAGCCATCGAACGGACCCTCAAACCAGCAATTTTAGCTACCATTACCGCCCTAGAAGCCAAAGCTACGGAATTTCAAGATATTATCAAATCCGGTCGGACCCACAACCAAGATGCGGTTCCGGTATCGTTGGGAGAAGAATTTCGCGGTTGGTCGGTCATTTTGCAAGACCACTGGCGGCGATTGCAACAGGCTAGCGAGGATCTCAAAGTATTGGGCATTGGGGGCAGCGCTACGGGAACCGGTCTCAATACCCATCCCCAGTATCGCTCGTTGGTAGTGAAAAATTTATCGTCGATGCTGGATATTGCTTTTACAGGGGCCGAACATCGCATGGCGGCGATGCAGAGTATGTCGCCTTTCGTTCACGTTTCCGGTACGCTGCGCAATTTAGCGCAAGATTTAATTAAAATTTCCCACGATTTGCGGTTGATGGATTCGGGACCCAATACGGGATTGCGGGAAATTCAACTGCCGCCAGTACAGCCGGGTTCTTCGATTATGCCGGGAAAATACAATCCGGTGATGGCGGAAATGACTTCGATGGTGTGCTTTCAGGTAATGGGCTACGACCAAGCGATCGCCATGGCAGCGCAAGCGGGTCAGCTAGAATTAAATGTAATGATGCCGTTGATTGCCTATAACTTCATTCACAGTTTGGAGTTAATGGGACGGGCTTTGGATGCTTTAACCCAACGCTGTTTGCAGGGAATTGCAGCCAATCGTTCCCGCTGTTTGTCGTACGCTGAAAAAAGTTTAGCCTTGGTGACGGCTTTGAATCCCCATATTGGCTATTTAAATGCAGCTACGGTTGCCAAAGAAGCTTTAGAAACGGGCAAATCCATCCGAGAAATTGTTCTAGAGAAGGAATTGATGTCGCCAGATCGATTGGCATCGGTTTTAGATTTGAAGAAAATGAGCGGTGACCCCAGGGAACCATAAGTTTGGAGGCATTGGTTCGACAAGCCAATTCCATTTTGTTCTCCTGTGCTTATAAAGGAGATAGATATGCTCAAACAACAATCTCCCAATACAACGCAAGTAACGTTTCATTACACCGATGGTCAAGCGGAAACGTTTAATATTCCCCTTTCGCCAGACCAATTTTACCAGCAGTTGGATGCTGCTGGCTCTCAAACCTGGTTGGTGTTGCAGTTGTACGACCAAAGCGTCACCATTCGCATGCAGCAGTTGGTGAAAGTTGAGATTAAACCAGCGGTTCCCGATTTACAAGGTCAGGGCATCTTCCCTAATGCCGAACGCATGACGGCTTTGAAACGAGGTGCTATGCGATAGGAATTTTGGGTTTTGTCTGCGTGCGATAAGCTAGTTACAGCGTTGATTTTTTTCTAAATTCCATTTATGAAGCCTACTGTTCGTTTGCTTTCTGCAACGTCCTACGAAAACGACTCCCTCGCGCGATCGCTTACCGACGCTTTATCCCCTTGGGGTGGCCTGTCTGCCTTTGTCAAACCAGGCGATCGGGTTTTGCTCAAACCCAATTTGCTGACGGGCGCTCGTCCCACCAAAGAATGCGTCACCCGTCCGGAATTGGTCGCTGCTGTGGCTAAAATGGTCCAACAGGTGGGGGGCAAGCCGTTTTTAGGAGATAGCCCTGCTTTTGGCAGTGCCATGGGGGTTGCTAAAGCCAATGGGTATGAAGAAATTCTGCAAGAGCTAAATTTACCCGTGGTGGAATTTCAAGGGCATCGCTATCAAACTGCCAGCGATGCGTTCGACCACCTTTTGCTCAGCAAAGAGGCGATGGATGCCGATGTGGTGATTAACTTACCCAAGGTCAAATCCCACGTACAGCTCACGATGACGTTGGGCGTCAAAAACTTATTTGGCTGCGTTCCCGGTAAAATGAAAGCCTGGTGGCACATGGAAGCCGGCAAAGATGCCCATCGCTTCGGACAAATGTTGGTGGAAACGGCCCGTACCATCGACCCCCATCTCACCATTGTTGATGGCATTGTTGCCCACCAAGGCAACGGACCCAGCAACGGAGAACCCAGGTCTTTAGGGATTTTGGGAGCATCGGATAATGTGTTTGCTCTCGACCGGGCAATGTTGGATGTTTTGCAGGTTAACCCGCAGCAGGTACCGACAGCGGTAGCGGCGCAAAAATTGGGGTTGGAACCAAAAGATGTGGAATTTTCTGGAAAAATGCCTGCCGATCTGCGCGTAGCTAACTGGAAGTTACCTGAAAATCTGGTTCCCATTGATTTTGGTTTGCCCAGGGTGGTGCGTTCTACGTTTAAACATTTCTATATTCGATTTATCAAAGAGCCTTTGCGGGCTTATACGAAAGTTGGATAAGTTCTAGACGTGGGAGTTTGGGAGAAGTTCGCGCTTCCCCCTCTCCCCCTCTTTTACCGATAGTGAGAAAAAACGCGATCGGTAGCGGCTTTGACATCTAAGGGTTGGGAAAAGAAATAGCCTTGTGCTTTTTCGCAATGGAGTTGTTTTAATTGTTGCAATTGAGATTGGGTTTCTACGCCTTCTGCAACGACATCCATACCTAGCGTATGGGCTAAGGTGATAATCGTACGTACGATTTCTGCTCGTTCTGGTAAGTTTAGGTGTTGGTGGTTGCGATCGGGTTGAATTTGACTGACAAAGGATTTGTCGATTTTTAAAGTATTTACGGGGAAGCTGTGCAAGTAACTTAAAGAAGAGTATCCAGTACCAAAATCATCAATACTCAACTGAACGGACCGCTTTCGTAATTGCAGTAAAATGTTGGTGACCGCTTCTGGGTTGTCCATGAGCATGCTTTCGGTGAGTTCTAGGGTGAGGAAATGACCTGGTAGGCCGGTTTCTGCAAGGATTCTATCCAAATCTTCTAAAATACTGTCATCTCGCAGTTGTTTGCCAGAAAGGTTGACGCTCATTCTTAGAGACAAGTCTGGGGAAATTTGTTGCTGCCACAGTCGCATTTGCTGGCAGGCTTGGCGCAAAACAATATTGCCCAAATCGACGATGAGACCGGTTTCTTCGGCAATGGGAATAAATTCGCCAGGACTTAACAAGCCGCGGTAGGGATGTCGCCAGCGAACCAGAGCTTCAAATCCAGTGAGTTCGTAGGTGTTAATGTTAATGATGGGTTGGTAGTATAATAAAAATTCCGATGCTTCGACATAGCTCACAGGATATTTGGGTTTTTCTGCCCAAATAGCACGGCGCAAGTCGTTTTCAATTTTCAGTAGTTTGAGCGCGGGTGCGTGCATGGCTTGGTCGAAAATGGCATAGCGAGATTTGCCCAGTTCTTTGGCACGGTACATGGCTAAGTCAGCGTCTCGCAGCAGTTGTTCTGGGCGGGTGTAGCCGTTGGAATTCATGGCAATGCCAATGCTGACGGTGGAAAATACTTCGTGACCTTCTACTTGATAGGGGGCACAGAGAGCTTGGCGAATGCGTTCGGCAATTTGCACGGCATCTTGATAGCTTTCGATATCTTCCAGGAGAATGGTGAATTCATCGCCTCCCAATCGGGCAACGGTGTCGCTACTACGCAGAATTTTTTCCAACGATCGCGCTATGGAAACCAGCAGTTTGTCGCCGACCAAATGCCCCAAACTATCGTTGACAATTTTAAAACGGTCTAAATCCAGAAATAAAACGGCAAACAAATATTCTGCATGGCGTTCGCTGCGTTTGAGAGCCCGTTCCACCCGTTCCATAAACAAGTTACGATTGGGTAAGTCGGTGAGGGCATCGTGCAAGGTATCGTGCCGGAGCTGTTCTTGGGCAAATTTGCGATCGCTGATATCCTCTGCAATTCCGACTACGCGATATACTTCTCCTTGTGAGTTTTTAACGGGAAAAGTACGATGCCAAATCCAGCGGATTTCGTTGTCTTCTCCGACCAACCGATATTCCAAGCTGCTAGGTTCGTGACACCATTTGCGGTCTACCCAATTTTCTACCAGTTCCCGTTCTTGGGGATGGATGTGTTCCATCCAACTGTGAGGGTGGTTATACAAGCGATCGCGAGATTCTCCCCAAATCGACTCGTAGGCAGGGCTGACATACAACCACTGTTTGGTTTCCGGGCAAAACAGCCAAAATACGTCTTGTATGTTTTCTGCTAGCTGCCGAAACCGCTCTTCGCTCTCTCGCAAAGCGTCTTCGGTCTGGCGGCGGTCGGTAATATCCCGAACGGAGACCACATACACGGATTTTCCCTGCCAAACGGCTGGGGCAACGCGCATTTCGCCGATGCCGAGTTTTCCTTTGCCTCCCAAAAGTTGAATTTCTGCAGTTTCTTCTCTCACTACAGGCACTCCGAGATCGCTACCCAGCAATTCTTCTAATTTGCGGTCAAACAGTTTGGTGGCGGCTGGGTTGGCAAAGCAAATTTGACCGTTTCGATCGACAATTAAAATGCTGTCGGAGGTGTTGGTGACGATGGCATTGAGTTGGTTTTGTCGTTCTTGTAAGGCTAAGAAGGAACTGCGATTGGAAGTGAGGGTAGATGAGGTTTGGGGATGAGCGATCGCCAGCACACCTAAAAAGCTATCTTGACGGTCAAACAAAGGAAAAACGCTCATGCACAACAGTGAAATCGAACCATTTTTACAAGTGAATTCGACTTTCCAATTTCCTTGGATTCCACGCTTGCTATTTTCCCAATATTGCTGCACGGTAACGCTCACTGCTGGTTCTAAAAAATCAAATAAGGAAGTCTTTAAGACTTCTTCGCGCTTGTATCCCAACAAATTTGCCATTTGGGAGGTCACTTCCACCGTTTTCCCTTGGGCGTTCAACCACCAAAGTCCTTCTCTCATTAAGGCTAACAAACGATAGTATCGTGCTATGCGTTCGTGTTTTTCGGCTGTATCTGGTTGGGAATCTCTAGAGAAGAAAGATGGTGTTTGGCGCATAGTCTTTGGTAGTTGGTTGGACTCTCCTTCGCTTGCTAAATGGTAGTAGGATAGCTGCGATCGGCTACGATGGTTGTACATTTTTAGGATATTTTTCGGTGAAAGCACGCGATGTTGCTATGAAGCAGCGATCGCACGTATAAAGCTAGCTAGGCATAAAATAGTACGTTGTACCCAAATTTTTCTAAAGGACAACTGCTGGAAAATCCCAATGACAATCCCCCAACCTAGTTCAAAAATTTTTTGCTAAGCAAACCTCAAATGGAAAACCTATCTGCTATTTATTTTTTGGGTTTTTCAGCTACCGAAAGCATGGTTGCCAATTGGCATGGGTGGATAGCAAATTTGTGCGTTCCCCACTTCATTCGCCATGCAATCGTATATACATTCTATCCTATTACTTCTGTTTGCAATCGATAAAATAAGCGCAATAACAATTTTTTTTACACTCCATGGAAAAATGCAGCGCGATTGAAAATATTTATTAAGTTTTGCTTCGTTTGATTACAAATGTTGAACTGATGGTTCGATTGCGTCTCTTTTTTGCTACGAACCACCAATTTCGAGCTAAAATTCGTTTTTTTTGACTCGCTGTGCAATTAAAATTGCCGCCGCCGAGATTGTGCTATTGCTTGTATGTAGAGGCGAATGGGAAACTGGTAGGCTCCTACAAATAACCAGCCTACAATGAATAAATGGACAAAAAATGTCAATCCCGCCCACCAATAAGGAAATTGAGACAAAAACGTTCCATCTACTGGTGGAAAAATATAGGCAGTAGCCACAATTAAGCTGGGGGGAAACAGCACCAATACTAAGCCTGCCAGCCAATACCACCAACGAACTTGGGTATTTCCCAAACGCGCGTCTTGCCAAAAACGACCGTTCCAACGCCAAGATAAGCGGGGAAAGCGATCGCTCATTTTTAAAACTTGCTGTTCCAAATCCATTGTAAAAATATGCTGGCAAAAGTCACAAGAAACAGCTTCCATCAAAGGCATGGACGAGATGGTTCCCCAACGGCAAACCGGACAGGGATATTCGTTTTCGTAGCTGAGGGGTTTCTGTGTAGGCGGCATGCTAGGCATCATTCCACGAACAAGATCGAATCTTATAGAACCAGTGTTATTTTAACGTAGATTTTTCTAGGCGATCGCTAGTCGTATCTAGGTTTTTTTACAGA
>CAYZHY010000076.1:14395-18462 GCA_964477525.1 uncultured Geitlerinema sp.
TTACAGAATACTAATACCATTTCTTTAAGTTTCTGCAAGAGACGATCGAGGTGTTTTTGTAGGGGCGCTTTGCGAACCGCCTTTACCGGTATGATTAAAAAAATCAAGACGATTGTTGTTTTTCAGAAATGGTATTATACAGCAACAATCGAGACAACCAAACGGTAGCTCGATAGAACAGAATGATAATCATTATCATTTTAATTGTCAACTGTCCCCCCACCCCTCCTGAAATCAGATATTCAGAGGGCGTAGGCGTTTTCTGGTTTTGGGAAGGAAGCTGGCGGTTTATTGGTTAGCTATGAGAATTTTCTCCTTGAGTTTCCTCTACTGTGTCTGAGGACTCATCAACCGTATCTTCACCTTCTTCGACCCCGACATCCGTTCCCTGAACCACCAAAACCGCACAATGGGCGTGGTGAAGTACGTAGTTGCTAACGCTGCCAAGAACCAGTTCTGTCCAACCGCTTCTGCCCCGACGACCCAGTACAATCAGATCGGTATTGTAATGGTCGGCGATTTCGCAAATCCAGGAACCAGCAGGTGCAAAACGACATTCAAAGTCTACGGGAATTTGTTTGTCTTTGGCGGCTTGTAAGTAAGGTTGCATGGCATTGTGAGCTTCTTGAATGGCTGATTCGATTTTTTCTTCCCGTAGTTTTTGAAAGCTATCCAACAGTTCTGCGTTAGCGGGGTTGCCAATACCGACCAAAGAACTGGTTGTTTTTTCTTCGTATTCGTGGGGGAGAGCGTGGAAAACAATCAAGTGGCTGTTGTGTTCTTGGGCAATTTTTAAAGCTTTGTCGAAAACGGCTTGCGATCGCTCTGAGCGATCGAGAGCTACTAAAATTTTGTTATACATCGTTCTTTAGCAACAGAACTCATCAAGATACTGGAAAAGGGAGAACAGAAGCGATGGTGCCTTCAGTACCGTTGGAGAAGGACCATCGCGTCTTTATGATTTCCGAATCGAAGGGGTTACAATTTAAGTTCTACCCGGACCAATTCACCACCTCGATGCAGTTGGAAACCGGCTTTTTCGCATACCCGTTGCATGGCGTGATTTTCGGCGAGAACTTCCGCTTGGATATAGTTGAGATTTTCTTCTTTGCCTACTTGCACCAATCGTTTTAGTAATTCGGTTCCCAATCCTTGGCATTGGTAAGCATCACTTACCAGCATAGCAAATTCGGCCGAGGGAACGCCATGTAACTTGCTCAAACGAGCCACAGCCAAAATTTCGCGATCGCCAGTTTCGGGATGTTGGCGTTCGGCTACCAAAGCCATTTCCCGGTCGTAATCGATAAAGCAAATACGGGTTAGGCGTTCGTGGGCGATGCGTCGGCTGAGCTTCATTAAATTAAAATAACGCAAATAGACGCTTTCTTGAGATAAACTTTCATGAAACTTAACCATCAAAGGTTCGTCTTCCGGGCGAATGGGGCGAATCGTCACCGGGGTGCCATCGCGCAACTGCCAGGAGTTGACATATTGTAGGGGATAGGGGCGAATGGCAGGGGTGGGGAGTTGGTGGGGGCTGGTATTTTGGTCAAATACCACAATGCGGGCATCCAAAGCCACCAAGCGATCGCTGGAAGCCAGCAAAGGATTGATATCGATTTCTTGAATCCAGGGATTTTCCACCACCAAACGGCTAAAGTTCACCAAAATCTGTTCTAAAGTTTCCAAATCCACCGAATGGCGACCGCGAAAGCCTTGCAAAGCTTTGTAAATTTGCGTTTGTTCCATGGCCCGGCGAGCTAGAGTGGTATTTAATGGGGGCAAAGCGATCGCGCGATCGCGGAATATTTCTACCAACTGACCGCCGCTACCAAATACCAAAACGGGACCAAACTGCGGGTCAATGCTACTGCCTACAATTAACTCATAGCCGCCATCGAGGTCCAACATGGGTTGCACGCTAACCCCTTGAAAATGCTCCTCGCCAGCTTTGTCCGCTACATTTTTCTGAATCGTGCGGTAGGCCCAACCAACCGCTTCTGCATCCTTTAAGTTGAGTTGTACGCCGCCCACATCAGTTTTGTGGGTAACCGTTTCCGAAAACAGCTTCACGACGACCGGATAGCCAATGGAATCTGCCAGTTCTACTGCTTCGGCTTCGGTTTTGGCAGTTCCCGTTTTCACAATGGGGATGTGGTAAGCTGCCAAGATCTCCTTAGACTCTACTTCGGTGAGAATGGTACGACCAGCCTGACGTGCTTTTTCCAGGGTTTCTTTCACCGCATCGCGATCGTACTCTTCTTCTTGAGTAGAGGGCAGCATCGGCGTTTCGTAAATCCCTGCCAAATTGTAGCTGTACTGCCACATCGTATTAAACAATCGGGCGGCAGCATCGGGATAGCGGTAGGTAGCAATCCTGGCGCGGTTGAGGATGGCTTCCCCGGTGGTCACTTCATCGCCCCCCATCCAGCTAGCCAGAATGGGTTTTTCGGCCATTTGGGCACTAGCCTTTAACTGTTCGGCGGTTTCTGTAGGATTGGTCATGGCTTGCGGCGTTAGAATCACCAAAACGCCATCGTTGTCGGGGTCGTTGCTGACAATTTCCCAAGTTTTGGCATACCGTTGCGGGTCGGCATCGCCGAGAATATCAATGGGATTGCCGTGACTCCAGTGGGCAGGAAGGACTTCGTTGAGTTGGGAAACGGTTTCGTTGGAAAGGCTAGCTAGCTGACCGCCGGTATCCACCAAAGCATCCGTTGCCAAAACGCCGGGTCCGCCAGCATTGGTAATAATGGACAATCGCGGTCCTTTGGGCAATCGCGCTTGTTTGGACAGTACTTCCGCCAAATCGAACAATTCGGAAATGCGATCGACCCGAATCACGCCGCAGCGGCGGAAAGCCGCATCCAAAACATCGTTGCTACCGGTCAGGGAACCCGTATGGGAAGCAGAGGCTTGGGCAGCTTCTGCGGTTTTGCCGGCTTTGATGACAATAATGGGTTTGGTCATCGCTACTTCCCGCGCCGCCGAGAGGAAAGAACGAGCGTTGCCGATGGATTCCATGTAAATCACAATACTTTTGGTATTGGGGTCGTCGCCGAGGTAGTAAATTAAATCTCCCCAATCCACATCCAACATGGAACCAATGGAAACAAAGGCGCTAAACCCTACGTTCTCGGAAAAACTCCAGTCTAAAACAGCAGTACAAAAAGCACCGCTTTGGCTAATAAAGCCTACATTTCCCGGACGGGCAATGGTACTGGCAAAGGTGGCATTCAAGCCTTGGATTGGGTTCATGACCCCCAGGCAATTGGGACCAATAATCCGCATTTTGCCCCGGGCGGTTTCCATAATTTGCCGTTCCAGTTCGATGCCCTCTTGGCCAATTTCTTTAAAGCCAGCGGAGATAATAATAGCCCCTTGAACGCCGGCTTCTACGCATTGGCGGACAATATCGACAACGGTAGCCGCGGGCGTAGCAATAATAGCCAAATCTACAGGTTGCGGGGTTTCTTTGACGCTGGGATAAGCTGGAATGCCTAAAACGCTGGGGCGTTTGGGATTGACGGGAAAAATCGTACCGCCAAAGGGATGGCTGATGAGGTTCCAAAGTAAGGTACGACCGACGCTGCCCGGTCTTTCGCTAGCGCCAATTACGGCAACTGTGTTCGGGGCAAAGATGGCGTTTAGAGGTTGCCGTTCTGCCCGCAGGATATCGTATGCTGGGTCGGTTGTTCTTTGTAGGTTTTGCGTCATGGTGGCTGCTACCTTGCAATGAGTGCTCTGGCGTTGGAATAGGTGGACATGGTTTTGCCCAATTTCCATTGTCTCGTTTAGAAATGGATCCGCTCTACTTTATTGGTCATTTTTAATTTTTCATGGCGATACGGTTGTTATTTGTTGTTTGGAACACACTAGTTGCGAGAATCCAACGTAGTTTCTCAAAAAAAACTCCCCCACCTCAACAGGCAGGGGAGCCATGCTAGAACCGTTACGGTTGCTAGTAGGAAGGCGATTTTATATGTTCGCCTTATTTAGGCACAGCCAGCTATTAACCAAACTTGCTAGCCGTACTGGCGATGAGGAAGGCGGCATAGGTGAGAATG
>CAYZHY010000077.1:0-6161 GCA_964477525.1 uncultured Geitlerinema sp.
GGTGGTGTAATGGGTTTTTGGTATGGTTGGCTGAGGGGGTTAACGTGTTGTCGAACTCGAACGCGGGCCAAGAGTATCAACGCCTCCAAAATCGACAATGAAGAAATTCTGACAAAGAAGCTATTTATACCACAAAAAATTTATTTTGTCAATAACTTCCTTTTCAATATAGTTCGTATTTGAGAAACGTACAGGGTTCGGAACCGTTATAGACCCGAATGCGACGGGAAGCTTTCAAGCCTACGCATTTGGCGAGTTCTTTGTTGCCGGTGACAATAAAAGCCGTCCAACCGGTAAATCGTTGCTTGAAAATATCGCCCAGTTGCTTGTAGAGGGTACCTAGGTCTTGCGCGTTGCCCAAACGTTGTCCATAAGGGGGGTTACATATAATGATACCACAGCTGGCTGGTGCTTGCAGCTCGGCAACATCGGTTTGGGAAAAGGTGATGCTGGATTGTAGCTGGCACAAAGAAGCGTTGGTACGGGCTTGTTGCAGGACTTCTTGGTCAATATCACTGCCAAAAATTGGTGCTGGCGGAGAAGTTCGCTGCTTTTCAAGGGCAGATTGGCGAACTTTTTCCCATAAAGAGGCATCAAAATCCGGCCATTTCATAAAAGGAAATTCTTGACGAAACAATCCCGGTGCGATTTGGCAGGATTTCATGGCGGCTTCGATGGGTAGGGTTCCGGAACCGCACATGGGGTCGAAAAATGGCAGGTCGGGTTCCCACTCGGCTAAATCCAACAAAGCAGCAGCGAGGGTTTCTTTTAAAGGTGCAAATCCCACGGCAGGTCGGTATCCGCGACGGTGCAAGCTCTCGCCGGAACTATCCAAACTGACGATACAGCGATTTTTGTGAATGTGAACGTTGATGGATAAGTCGGGATTGTTTAAATCTATGCTAGAACGATCGCCGGTGCGATCGCGCTGTGCGTCTACGATCGCATTTTTTACTTCTAATGCGGTAAAATGGGTATGGTTGAGCTGTTTGTTTTTGCCGGTGGCGCGGACAGCAAAGGTATTTTTCGGATATAAATATTGACCCCAATCAATTTCTCGTATGCCTTTATACAGACTTTTGCGATCGCGGCAAGCAAACTCGTAAATGGGAACCAAGACCCGAAAAATAGTTCTGCCCCATAAATTGACCCGATACAATAATTCCTTATCTCCGGTAAAATGAACCCCTGTAAACTCGGGTTGTACCTGCATTGCCCCCAAACGTTCTAATTCCCTGGCAGCGGTTTCTTCCAAAGAGCGAGCAACCGTAGCAAAATATTGTGGCATCGTGGCTGGCTAACAAACTACAAACGATAGTTGACCCGAAAATGCAATCCATCCTCTTGGATATTATCGCTGCGATCGTCCAAATCTATCAAAGGAATACCGTAATCCAGGCGCACCTCAAAATTGGGAACCGGTTCCCAAAACACGCCCAAACCCACTGCCATTAAAAATGTTTCGTCAGGCAAAGCATTGGGATTATCTTCTACATTCCAAACCGTTCCCATATCCAAAAAAGGGCTTAGCTGCATAATAGGCAAACCAGCAGCATCCCTCGCTACCGTAAACCGACTTTCTACGGAAGCACGCAAGCCATTGTCACCGGAACGTGCGTTTTGACGATATCCGCGTAAGGATTGACCGCCGCCTATAATAAACTGTTCTGGGGCCAGCAAACTGTCGGGAGAGAGCTGTACCTCGGCTTCCAGGACCAACAAATGGTCTTTGCTAAGTCGCTGTACCCGCTGTAGCTGACCAACCCAGCTAAAAAAACGTCCGTCGGGGATAGGTTCGGTATTGGTGGTAGCATCTAAAATATCTACGCCGAGGTTAAATTGCGATCGCAAAGCCAAAGCACTATTCTCACTGCGGCGAATATAATCTTGTCCGAATTCTAAGGTAGTAATTCGGCTAATGCCATTTTCATCGGGACCAAATCCAAACGGCGTAGGTCCCACAATCGTAAACGTCTCGTTTTCCTGATGGGTCGCTCCCCAATACAAAGCAAATTCCTCCCGCGTGGAACGCACCAGTGGCTGGCGAAAGCTCACTTGATAAAATTCCCGCTGTCCGCGAATATCCAAATCGGCAAAAGGTTCTTGGATCACCTGATTGCGGCTGGGGGCAACGCGCAACTGTAACGTTCCATCTCTGGCATTGAGGGGGATTCGATAGCGAACATCAAAAGCATCGGCACCATTTTCTTGAGTAAAAGAATAATTAACAGCCAGTTCGTCGCCCCAACCCGTGAGATTGCGATAGCGAACGGCTGTGCCAAATCGCTCCGACCCCACGCTGGGGGGAGAATAATTATCGGCACTGACGGCTATCTCCCAAGGCTTCGCTTCCGTAACCCTCACTTGTAAAATACTGCGATCGATTTCGTCTCCCGGTTTTAAGCTAGCTTCCACATTGTCAAATAACGGATTGAGGCGCAGCAAACGCAGCTGTTCTTCCAATTTCGCTGCATTGACTGGAGATTCTCCTGCCAAAGCCAGGCGGCTGCGAATGTAACCAGCGTGGGTCTGTTGGTTGCCAGTGACTTCAATATCTTGCAGTTTCCCTTCTAAAACTTGAATTTGGACAATGCCATCTCGAACAACTTGGTCGGGAACGATCGCACGGGAAGTAATATAATCTCGTTCGATATAATATTGGGTAATTGTATCGGCAGCTTTTTGCAATTCTCGCAACGATAAAGAACGGTTTTCGTAAGCCGAAATCAAGTTATTAATTTGTTGTTGGCTAAGAATTGTACTGCCACGGACGACAATCTTGCGAACTTGAATGGGTGTTTGGTTATCTGAAGGCAGTTTCGGTGCCGTTTGGGAGGGAACTTCCATAGAATCCTCCGAATCGGGTTCCGATAGCGGTTCTGGTTTTGGCAGGGGTTGGGGAAAGCGATCTTGCGAAGGGTTGGTATCGGTGGAATTTTGAGAAATTTGACGAAAATCGCCGTCAAAGCCTTGCGAACGATAAGTTTGGCTATTTTTCCAAGATAGAGGTTCGGCAGTTTCTGAAAACAAAAATTTGGTATTGGCAGATGCCATAGCATCCCATCCCAGCCAAATTTCTGCCGCTAGCAGGCTACCGAAACTGACAAAAAAACCAATCCTAAAATTTTCCCGTTTCATTTGTTTCCGATCGCGAAATGGCAGCTTATAATGCGAATATACGATCGCATTAAATCCCTTACTTAAAGCTCGATTGTTGTTAGTATAACAATATAGGTTAAATTTAGAGCTTTTTTATCAGGATTTGCTGCTAGTTTAGCCGCGATCGCCCATTTGTACAAGGACCGGAGATCCCCATGAACCCCTGGCAGATTCCCCAGCATCCGATTTCAATTGTTATGGGAATTTTAATAGCGTTATGCAGCGAAGGTGCCACCCAATCCATCGTTCCTGCCGATGACGGTACCAATACCCAAGTCACCCCCCAAGGGAATCGTATGGATATCTCCGGGGGGCAACAATCGGCTGACGGCAACAATTTATTTCACAGCTTCCAACAGTTCAACTTGGATGCGGGAGAAATTGCCAACTTTCTGGCCAATCCCCAGCTAGAAAATATTCTCAGCCGCATTGTTAGCGGAAATCCTTCTACGATTAACGGCTTAATTGAAATTACCGGTGGTTCCCCCAATTTATTTCTCATGAATCCCGCCGGTATTGTTTTTGGCAGCAACGCGCGTTTGAACGTACCGGCTGATTTTACGGCTACCACCGCCACTGGTATTGGTTTGGCTGGCGATAGCTGGTTTCGCGCTTTTGGGGAAAATCACTACGAACAGCTTGTGGGAAATCCGACCAGTTTTGAATTTGCTGTGGATACGCCGGGGAGTATTTTCAATGCCGGTACCCTCAAAGTTCCCAACCACCACCAACTCACATTGTTAGGCGGTACGGTGGTCAATACCGGTACTTTGCAAGCCCAAAGCGGTGACATTCGACTCATTTCCGCGTCTGGCAACCAAATCCTGCGTTGGTCGCCGGAAGGATATTTGCTAAGTTTGGATTTGCCAGTGGAAACTAGCGCATCGCTAACCCCTCTTTCCCTACCAGAATTACTAACTTCTACGGCTGTCGGTCACGCAACGGATGTACGGATCGACACACAGGGGAATGTGGTATTGAGGGGGTCTGGTTTGGCCGTACCGCAACCGGCAACAACAGTGGTTGCCGGTCAAGTAGATGTATCTGGCGAATCTCCGGGGAAAGTTACAATAGCTGGCCATTGGGTAGGATTGTACGATGCCACCGTCGAAGCTTCGGGAAATCAAGGCGGTACGGTTTTAATTGGTAGCAATATTTTCTCTGGAGAAGCAAACTTTTCTGGTGAAGGTCTGCAAAGCGATCGCACTTTTGTTAGTCAAGATAGCACCATTCGGGCCGATGCTGTGGAAAATGGCGGTAGGGTTTTTATTTGGTCGCAGCAGGGAACCGTATTTGCCGGAAATATTAGCGCGCGGGCAGAGACAGATGGCAGTCGCGGCGGCGAGGTAGAAGTATCGTCAAAAGGCAACTTGCAGTTTGCCGGTCACGTGGATGTTCGTGCTGCCCACCGCGAGTGGGGAACTTTACGATTGGACCCGGAAAATATTGTCATTGCGAACGAGGATACCAATCCCGATGGTGTGGAAGATGGTTTGCCGCAAATTTTTCAAGGGGCGTTTTCTGGGGAAACGGTGACTATCAATAGTGGAACCTTGGCATCGCAACAGGCAGAAGTCATTTTAGAAGCAACCAACGATATTACGGTAGCGTCGGGAGTGTCTTTGGAATTTGTGCCGTTTGGTGGTGCGATTCGCTTGACGGCCGATGCTGATGGGAATAACGCTGGGTCGTTTTCTATGGATACCGACGCTGCCATTCGCAGCCGTGGTCGCGATATAACTATTGAAGGTGCAGAACTGACTTTGGGAACCATTGATACGTCGGTCCGCGCTGCCGATGGTTCTCAATCGGCGGGGGATGTGGTTTTGAATGCTACGGGTGGTGGTGTTTCGGCCAATGAAATTTTTGCTTGGTCGCGTTTTGCCGATGGGGGTAGGGTAGAGGTTTCGGCAACGGATTCGGTAGCGTTGGAATTGGTTAATACGCGATCGCTAGCATCGGGAAATGGTGGAGATATCGATATTAGCAGCGATGGTACGATCGCGGTGGGCAATTTATTTTCCAGTTCCCAATCTGGCACCGGTGGCGATATTATCCTAACAGCCATTGGGGATATTCTCACGCAAAATGCGATCGCAGGCAACATTAGCTTGAGTGGTGGTGAAGTTATCCCCGACGAAGGCACCAGCGGCGATATTGCTTTTACTTCCACAAGCGGTAGCATTACCACAGCCACTCTCGATGCCGTGTCGGTAGCTGGCAACGGTGGCAATATCCAACTCAACGCCAATTCTGCTATTACCACAGAAAATCTGTTTTCTGCTTCCGTGGAAGGTACTGGCGGTACCATTGAAGTAACCACACCCGACAATATTACTACTGCCGATATCGATGCTGGCAGCTTTTTCTTTACGACTTCCGGGTTGGTGTTTCCTGGCGTTGGTAGCGGTGGCGATGTTCGCTTGCAAAGCAGCAATGGCGCTATTAATACAGAGGATATTCAAACCGTTTCTCCCACGGGAACCGGTGGCGATGTTTTTATAGATGCCAATAATGGAATTACGACTGGTCATTTGCTTGCCAATGGCGATGCGGGAGGCAATATCGAAGTAACAACACCAACCACCCTATCGACTGGAGACATCAATGTAACGGGAAGGGAAACTGATGGTGGTGAAGTGCGTTTGAATGCTGATGAAGGTATCGAAGTGTCTTCGATTCTTGCCAATGGTGGGAATGCTGGTGTCGGTGGCAATGTTAGCCTCCAAACCCAACAATTTTTACAAGTGACGGATATTTTGGCAAACCAACAAGAAGGTCAAAATATTAGTATTTCTGCGGTTGGCGGTAGTGGCGATGGGTTTGTCACCATTACTCACGGCGGTGGCGATACCGAACCGGTAACTCCGTTTGTGGTAGGAGATGCTGAAACCAACGGTACGGCTGGTGCCATTGTTACGGGTGAAGATGCGATCGCATCGGGAAGTTTTCCCGGTCCTGTTACCCGAGGCAATATTCAAATTATTACATCCGAACCGGAA
>CAYZHY010000077.1:6261-17373 GCA_964477525.1 uncultured Geitlerinema sp.
ACCCACGCCAACGCCAGAATCTCCCATTTCCGAATCGGAAAGATTGAAACAGCGTATTCTCATCCAACAACAAGGTACCGAACAAGAGGCACCTCCAGAAGAAACAACGCAACAAACCCCACCACCCAGCCAAGAAGTTGACATTCCCACCCAGCAGGAATTGACAACATCGGCTTTAGATTTGTTTGTCACTCCCATTGAGGAAGACTTTACAGCAGAATTTGTTCGCTATTTGAATATCGAACCACCCTTGACATTGCCGGGAGTTGATGAAGTAGCAGCGACTCTCAGAACTGTGGAACAAACCACTGGCGCGAAACCGGCTTTAATTTACGTTCGTTTTGTACCACCCACTGTAGCAACCTTTGCCAACTCCCGTTCTGCCAACCAGCTAGAACTGCTGCTAGTGACGGCAGAGGGGAAACCAAAACGCTATCCCATCGATGCCACCCGGGAGGAAGTATTGCCAGTGGCGCAGCAGTTGCGCATTGATATTACGAAACCACGTTCTCGCAAGTTGGGAACCAAACAATATTTAGAAAGCTCACAACAACTCTATCAATGGCTGGTAGCACCCATAGAGGAGGAGTTGCAAGCCAGGAATATTAACAATTTGGTGTTTGTGTTTGACCAGGGATTGCGATCGCTTCCCATGGCAGCTTTACACGACGGCGATCGCTTTTTAGTTGAAAAATACAGCGTCGGCTTAATGCCCAGTTTAGCACTTACCGATACGCGCATCGTTCCCCTCAAAGATGTCAAAATTCTGGCCATGGGAGCATCGGAATTTTCCCAATTTGACCCCTTGCCTGCGGTTCCCTTGGAAATTCTCTCCATTACCAAACAACCGCTAGATGGGGTTAGCTACCTCAACGCCGGATTTACCCGCAAAAACTTAGAAAACGCGCGATCGCTTACTCCCTATGGTATCGTTCATTTAGCCACCCACGCTGAAATTCGTTCTGGCAACATCGAAAACTCTTTTATCCAATTATGGCAAGACCCGCAAAGTTCGGATGCCGAAAACCAAGATTCTCCCTCTCGCCTGCGACTTGACGAACTACGCCAGCTAAATTGGAATGACCCACCAGTGGAACTGCTGGTTTTGAGTGCCTGTCGCACTGCCATTGGCGACGAAAACGCAGAACTGGGATTTGCCGGTCTGGCGGTACAAGCTGGAGTAAAAACGGCGATGGCGAGTCTCTGGTATGTTGACGATGCCGGCACCTTGGCACTGATGCGGGAATTTTATCAGCGTTTGCCAGATGCTGCCATCAAAGCCGAAGCCATGCGGCAGGCACAGTTGGAAATGATTACCGGCCAAACCCGCTTGGAAAATGGTACGCTATATGGCTCTTTTGGTCGTATCGATCTGCCATCCCCGTTGAACAACCTCAGTGCTGACCTTTCCCATCCCTATTACTGGTCTGGTTTTACCATGGTTGGCAATCCTTGGTAGAGCTGGGAAAACCTATCGGTACCAAGATATAGGCAGAGTTGATGGGTTTATAAATTATCTTGCCCTCATTTGTGGTTTTGTAGCACTCGATTGAAGACTGGAAGTCTATTTTGCCATTTTTGTAACCAAAAATACGGGAGAAAACCTTCAAAATGAGTGAAAAATATCCTTGCCAGCGAAGAAAGATAGGCCAACGATGAACAAAAACCAACAACCTGACTCCCTATCGAACCAAGAACAAACGTTGCCCAGCGTTCGACCCTACGGTGTGCAGCAAATTCACGGTCTTGCCAGTTTGGGAGACTACTTGCTGACACTCGATCCGGCGCGGGGATATCTGCTAGCTGTCCATCCTACCAGCAACAATACGATTGTACTCAATCCCCATCAAACGGAGGAATTCCTCGGTGCCACCGATTTGGCATTGAGCGAAAATACGCTATGGTTTGCACGGGGAGACAGTATTTATGCTTGCGAGTTTTCTATTTCTGACTCCCAACTTTGGACCCTGGAACTCTCAACGCCACAACCCTTTGCGGCTGTGCGCTACACTGTTAACGGCGTGGCTGTCCAAGGACAGGTAGTTTACGTCTGTTGCGAACGCGCTGGGTATATTCTGGTTTTCCATCAGCAAACTGGGGAAGAAATTACCCGCTTTTACGCACCAGGTGTCGGTGTAGAAACTTTGCTGGCCAAAGAAGAACAACTGTGGGTTGCCGATGCCGTCGAACAAATGGTGTACTGTTTGGACCGCGCTACGGGAGAACTGCAATATAGCATTCTAACCCCATTCGAACATCCTACGGGGTTGACGTTTTTTTCACATCCCCATAGCGAAAAAGAAATTTTGTACGTTGCCTACGCTAGCGAAGAACCCTACGTTCGCGACGATCCCAATGCTGCCAATCCCTACCAACTAACATTTCGCGATCGCACTTTTATCCATCCCCTCTCTTTCACCTGCAACCCCTCCCAACGCT
This sequence comes from uncultured Geitlerinema sp., assembly GCA_964477525.1. GTDB lineage: Bacteria > Cyanobacteriota > Cyanobacteriia > Cyanobacteriales > PCC-9228 > PCC-9228. Next base: position 8,701 of record CAYZHY010000077.1, read on the forward strand.
ACACCTTATCCAATGGATATCTTATAGAAATGTCTTATGTCGAGGAACTAGCGCCGCTAGACCCGGTGGATTTGCAAGATTTGGAGTGGCGCATTGCTTTACCCACCGATACCCAACGCCAAAAAGTAATTTCTGTAGAATCCATTGGCATGACCTTCACCGAAGAAATTCAACAGGGGTCGCGGGTGGCTGTTTTTCGCTTCGACCACCTGCAACCAAACGAGGCACGGATTTTTGGTTGGAAAGTCCTGTTGGAAGTATATAGCATTAAATATTATCTGGCACCTCCCGATATTGAAGACTCTCCTAAATTACCGCCAGAACTTGCCAATGCCTATTTGGTGGATAACGATAATTTAAGCATGGATGCGGATATTGTACGTCGCGCGGCCAAAAATGCTATAGGCGATGAAACAAACCTTCTTCGCCAGGTTCTCAGTATCCGCGATTATGTCTACGAAAGGTTGGGATATCGCGTAACCGTACAAATCGAATCTCCAGACCGGGTTTTGGAACGTGGCGTGGGTTCCTGCGGCGAATACGTGGGGGTTTTGCTGGCGCTGATGCGTTTAAATGGCATTGCCTGTCGTACGGTGGGTCGTTACAAATGTCCTCCTTATGCCGAACGTCAAGGGATTCCGTTAGAACCAGATTTCAATCACGTTTGGCTGGAGTTTTACGTACCCGGTTACGGTTGGATTCCTATGGAGTCAAATCCCGATAATTTGGAAGACCGACGCATCAAGCCGACGCGCTTTTTTATGGGATTGGCTTGGTATCATATTGAAATTGGTAAGGGTACGAAGTTCGAACAGATACGTATTAAAGGAGAACCTGTAAGCAAGGAACAGCTTGCATTGGGAGATTTGGCGATTAATCACGTTCGCTTTCAAATTTTACAGGAAATTAACAGCGATCGCGCTTTCCAGTAGGGCGCACTTCGCGAAGCGCCCCTGCTTTCATAAATTCTTGCTCCCAATAATATCTTATAACCCCCTTTTTTTAGGCTTGCCCTGAGCTTGCCGAAGGGGGGTCAGCAGAATCAAAGGCGATCGCTATTTCCAACCAGAACAAAGTAAGGCAGCTTCTCTGGAATATCCTTTTCCATGGAGCTATATAGCAATTTCAAACCAAATGCCAACGGTTGAACCACGGAAAGACGAACGGTTCCCCCTCACCTGTGAAGGTTCACAATTTGCATGAAATCGCTATAGTTGGAGAGTTTTTTAATTAGTAGAAGGAAATTGTACCTCAACAATCCCTATTTCAGGTTAAGAAACGCTATATTTACAATAAATTTACAATGTTATTGCTCGAATAATTTTTGAATTTATTTTTTTAAATAGCTATTCGCTACTATACAAACAACATTTTACAATTTAACGCTAGCTGTATATATGATACTTCCTACTACTTCGCTTCAAATTGTGATGTAAATCATATAGAGTACGTAAGCAATTCTACGGAAAACTAAACAAAAACAATAAAAAATAAATACAGAATTTAACGGATGACGTTGTCATCCTCACAATTGCATACTGTAATCGAGATGAAGGAAAAGGGCGTATCTAGCTTGTCAACCTAAAAATTTTAGGGAGACGAACAAACTTTCCAAACTCGCTACCAGCTTGGCTGGAACATCAAACAACCAAAATCGGGGTGCATATAAAAGATGCTAGAGAAGCTCAAACATGTGTTGTACCTGTAAATTTCCTCGAAGTTCATGCATGGACTGGAGCGGTAACAGGTTCGACAAAAAACTCCAAAATATGGAAGGACGTATTCAACATTTTTGTGGTTCGTCAACCAGGAGCAAGCTAGATATTTGTTCAAGTTCTATGATTTTCCTTGGGGGGAAGAAAGCTATTGGGAGTACCATACGCTAGGGAAAGCCAACAACTTATCGCAAAGCCAATCCAGAGACAAAAAAGGTAACAATGCAGCATTTTCCTTCCATACTTAACGAACAATTTTGAAGATTTTGAGGGAACCCAATTATGAAACCTTTCTTACCAATTACTTTCGTTTCCCTATCCACAGTTGCTACGGCATCTAGCCTGCTACTGGCAGCACCTGCTCAAGCCTTTTCGTTTACCACCAACTATACAGATACAGAATATGGCTCGAAAGGCGACATTACACTAGACTCCATTGACATGGAAGACGGCACCACCATTAATGATTTGTCTCTCATTAACAATTCGGAAATTGTCAATAACGAGGAATATACAGGAGGAAACTCAGGAGCAGCTAGTACCGATAAAGGCGATAATGTCGATATGGGGACTAGCATCGAAGATCCCACAGACCAGCAACTAGTAAACAACTTAAACAACCGAAACCTCAACAACATCATCGACACCGAGGACGATGGTAGATTTCAAATTGACATGTTTTTCGACAATCCCATTGACAATCTCTTAATGTGGGAACGGGGTATGAACAGTGCCTTAGCCGTTCAAGCATTAAACGACAATGGAGAACTGACAGGCAACAAAACCACCGTTGATTTTCGCGATTTAGGTGACGAATACTCTGCTGGATACAGCATCAATACCCAAGAAATTGGTGGTGCGCAAGAAGTTGGTTCTTACGGTCTGACCATGGCAGACTTGGGTGTTGAGGAGCGCTCCATCAATGGCTTCCGCTTCTTTAGCGAATCTAGCTTTAACGGTCCCGACTGGAAGATAGCTGGTACCAACGCTAACAGAACTTCTCTTCAAGCCGATGTACCCGAACCTTCTAGCTTGCTAGGTTTGCTTGGTATTGGTTCTTTAGGGTTGCTCGGCTGGCGCCGCCGTCAAAGCTAAACAGTGCCATTGAAGTTGATTCCTGTCATCTTGGTCAATAAAAAATAGAAAGCTAACAACGGAATTGGTTCTTTGTACCGTTGTTGGCTTTCTGCAAAACGAAAACCTGGTTCGATCGATTTTGAAAAAGAGGAGATACAGTACGACCAATTTTGTACGTATCTTCTTTTTTTTTATTTTAGAAACAAATTTTTCATGGTGCCAACAGAGTCCAGAGGAAGATTGCCTGTCGCATTTACTTCACTAAAGAACTTTTCTCTTCATAATCGGGACAATTAATGGCTTTTTCCGACATGGCAATTTTGGGATGGACGGGGCATTTTAGGTGGGGATTGTCGGTAAAATACTTGCAGTAGGCACAAGGGATTTGATGCATGCGCTTGGCGCGGGAAAAGGTATCGGCAGCTGCAGCTGCTGTATTCCACAGAGCCAAAATCACCACCGACCAAGCCACAACCAAGCTAACCGGTCCCACAAAAGGCTGCAAGGCACTCACAATTGAATCCAAAAAGTGGACAATCATGGCTAGGCAGAGTAGGAAGTTTCTGCAAACTGACCGATGCGACGAAACTTTTGATACCGCAATTGGCGACGCTTGTCTCCAGAATAGGAACTCAGAAGTTCTAGATTGCGTATCAAGGCTTGCTTGAGGTTTTCCGCCGCTGGTAAAGGATGGTAGTGAGCGCCACCGGTAGGTTCGGAAACAATCTCATCGGCAATTCCCAGTTGCTTGAGGTCCCAGGAGGTAATTTTGAGCGCTTCCGCTGCTTGCGAGGATTTGCTGGAATCTTTCCAAAGAATCGCCGCACAGGCTTCTGGACTGGCTACAGTATAAACGGCGTGTTCGAACATGAGCAACCGATCGGCAACGCCAATGCCCAAAGCGCCGCCAGAACCGCCTTCCCCAATCACTGTAGAAATAATGGGTACGTCCAGACCAAACATTTCCCGTAGGTTATACGCGATCGCTTCTCCCTGGCCTAGATGTTCTGCTTCAATACCTGCCCAAGCCCCGGGAGTATCGATAAAGGTTAAAATGGGCATGCTAAAGCGATTGGCGTGTTCCATCAGCCGTATGGCTTTGCGGTAACCGCCTGGGGAAGCCATGCCAAAGTTGCGGGCCACGTTATCTTTGGTATCTCGTCCTTTTTGATGTCCTAGCATGACCACCGAGCGATCCGCCAAACGTCCCAATCCCGCTACAATAGCTGGATCGTCCGATCCCCGGCGATCGCCATGCAGTTCGATCCATTCATCGGCGATGGTTTGAATGTAATCTAAGGTACTGGGACGCCGGGGATGACGTGCTAGCTGCAGCCGCTGGGCAGGGGTTAAACTATCAAAAATCTCTCGACGCAGTTGTTCGGCACGGGTTTCTAACTGCTGTATTTGTTCCGACACATCGACACCATTTTCTGAAGCTAACTGTCGGATCTGGTCGATCCGGTTTTCTAGTTCTGCTAAAGGTTTTTCAAAATCTAATAAAAACGTTTTAGAATTTGCCATAGAGGGAAGGAGAATAGGAAATCAAAAGGTACGGAGGGAGATGGGAGGGGGAAGAGGGGGAAGAGGGGGAGAAATATATAATAGTTGATATTCCCACGCTTAGATCCTCCCAAGATCGGTATGCTTCCCCCCTCGGTACGCTCCCACACTGGGGATTTTTATATTTAACTCAAATATAAATTAACACCTAACGCTAGCAAAAACGTTAGCTGGGCAGCTAGGAGGAACAGATAAGCAACGATGCGACTGCGGAACAATGACAGCATCAGCCCAATCCCTTTTAAATCTACCATAGGACCAAAAACCAGAAAAGCCAAAAGCGAGCCGCTGGTAAAGGTGGAGGCAAAAGATAGGGCAAAAAAAGCATCTACTGTGGAACAGATGGAAACAACCGTTCCCAGCAATAGCATGGCGACAATGGAAGAAACGGGATTTTGTCCCAAACTCAAGATAATATCTCGGGGAACGGCAACTTGGACAAACGCCGCGATCGCGCTGCCAAGAATTAAAATCCCGCCCAACTCTCGCAATTCGCCAATGGTGTTTTCCCAAAATAACTGGGCCCGAGTGCCTGGTAAAGAACGCGCCGGCATGAATTGGTTGGTGGGTACAGCTGGGGTCGTTTCTCCCAACCAATACGTTCGGCGTTGTAACAAATTTGGAATTTGAGAATTGGAGGTTTTTCCGGCTACGATCGGTTTTTTTTGTTCGGTTTGATTTCGGTGTAACGTCCGAGCCACAGAGGGTTGTAGCAGCGGACGCAAATCTTTTTGGAAACTAAAAATCGTGCCAATAACCGTGGCGATCGCTAAAGAAAATACCACCCGCAAGACCACAATTTGCGGCTGGTCGCGAAAAGCTACCCAAGTAGACCAAATGACAATGGGATTCACCGTGGGAGCTGCTAGCAAAAATCCTATGGCAACGGAAGGGGAAATCCCTTGAGAAATCAGCCTTCTGGCTACAGGAACGTTGCCACATTCGCAAACGGGAAACAAAAAGCCAATGAGACTTCCAGCAAACGCGCCGAAAATTGGATTGCCGGGCAAGCTTTTGATGAGCTTCCGCTCTTCTACAAATATAAGTAGGAAACTAGACAGCAAAACCCCCAACAAAAGAAACGGAATTGCTTCTACTAGCAAGCTCAAAAAAATAGTGAAACCACGCGCTATTTGGTTCATATAGTGCTTTTAACAATATGGGAATATTGAAGATTGCTTGGGAAATCTCCAGCAGTTCGTTTCCCCCCCAGAAAATTTACAATCTCAACGAGAATGCTATAAGTGTTGCCGAGCAACTGTTGGTTGGCCTTGCCATCATAAAAGAGTCGTTCCAATTATCGTAGCAGCTGCCCTACCACCCGGGAAATCTTCAATTTCCACTAGAAACAATTGTAAGTGGCTAAACTTGGCCAGTTCCGTAGATCCCTTAAGTTGCGGAAAATTGCTGCTGGCCATACCAAATTTGAACGACGCGACCTGGGATTGACTTGTTATACCAAAAGGTATTGCTAGCTACTGATTGTAGGCGATCGCGATCGCAAGTCCAACTCTGGTGGGGATCGAACAAAACCAGTTCCGCCGGTTCTCCCGGTACAACTTTGGCTGGTTTTTGTTGCAAGCAGCGAGCCGCCGACGCACTCAAAGCGCGCCACAAATCAATCGCCGTCCATTTTTCAGAAACCACCAATTCTTTCCACAGCAACGGCAATGCCAACTCCAAACCAATGGCCCCAGCAGGGGCCATGCTAAAGGGAACGGTTTTTTCTTCGTAGGTATAGGGAGTGTGTTCAATAGCGATCGCATCAATAGTTCCCGTTTGCACCCCTTGCTGCAAAGCCGCGCGATCGCTGGGGGTTCCCAAAGGCGGATTTAAATGTAAATTGGGATTGTACGCATCTACCAAACCATCTCCCGTCGAAGACAGCGGTGCGATCGCAGTTGTATCCAACAGCAAATGCATCCAGGTAGTACTCGCGGTCACCGGTATCTGCCGGCGTTTGGCATCGGCAATCAATTCTACACCCCGTTGGGTCGACACCCGCATAATGTGAACCGGCGTTTGCGTTACCGCCACCACCTCCAACAACGCAGCCAAAGGCGCTGTATGGGCGATAGAGCTGCAACCAGGCAACCCGCAACGAATCGAATCAATGCCCTCGCGCATCACACCTCCCACCTTGGGATCGCAAGCATACAAGGCCACCGGCAATCGATAAGGCTTGGCATATTCCAATAGTCGCCGCACCAACACCAAATCCGACAAAGGTTCGCCATCAGCAAACCCCGCCACTGATGGCACCTGAGCCAATTCCGCCAGTTCTGCCATGGCTGGTCCTTTCGGTGGCTGGGAACCATCTCCCCAATCGTACAGAAACATACCGGCCCAAACCGAAACCGATGGCACAGTTGCTATTTGCAAACAACGCTCTTGCAAGAACGTAATGCTAGAGGGGTTGTCCAACCGGCCAGTGGTATCCGGTAAAATGACCATGCGGGTAAATCCGCCAGCACGAGCCGCCGCCAGTAGCGAATTGAGGGATTCCCTTTCCTCACGACCCGGTTCGCCGCTGTGACTGTAGCTATCGACCAATCCCGGTCCCAATACCAACCCATCGCAGTTACGTACCGTTGTTTCCTGGGGAACCTCGATCCCATCGGCAGATATTTGCTGAATGCAACCATCGGCAATCCAAACATCTACCACTCGGTCGGTCGCCGAGATCGGATCGACCAATCTAACTTGTTGCAGCAGTTCGCCTGCACTCATAAACTGACCAATGCTTCGACGTAGCTCAGCACAAGCTTACAAAGCTCCCGCTGCGGTGGAATCGAACACGCCACCTCCCAAATGGGTAGTAATGTTCGCTGCTTGCAGTTGGGGATAGGCATTCAATCGGTGGGGATAGTCAATAACGCTCACGGAACCGTTGCCTTGCTTGAAGGTCCAGAAATGTTGCGCCTCCAACTCGAACAAATGGCATAAAATTGCCTTGTTAATAGCATCGTGAGCCACCAGCATGACCGTACGATATTGGGATGGGTCGTAATATTTCTCCACGATCTCTTGGAGAGCGACTTTAGAACGTTCCCAAACCTGTTGGAGATTTTCTCCTTCTGGCATTTGTACGGTTTCGGGTGCCACTTTCCAACTGTTGAGCAAATCGCTGTAATTGTCCCAAATTTCGGATTCCAGCTTGCCTTCCCACAAACCGTGGCTGATTTCGCGCAATCCTTCCATGAGTTCTAAAGTAACTCCGGAATGTTCCTGTAAAATAATTTCAGCCGTCTCTTTTGGACGCAACATGGGACTGGAAACCGCAAAATCCAACGAGACATCTTTTAAAAACTGTGCTGCTTGATAAGCTTGATGTCTGCCATTCTCGTTGAGGGGAACGTCGATTTGCCCTTGAAAACGACCTTCTTGGTTCCATTGGGTTTCCCCATGACGTACCAGTAGCAGTCGCAATCCCGAAGAGGGGTCTCTGGGTTCGGGAAATTTTTTTCCTTGGTGTGCGAGCAGATTTAAAGATTCTAATTGCACTTTAGAACCCCATGGTCCGGAGAAATTTAAAATGTTAATACAGCAATTGGACTGCTGTATGGAATGGTAATAGTGCGGGTCAATTCCCAATGCACTCATCAACAGGCAGCGATTGATGCCATTGTGAGCTACGACTAAAATCGTTTCTCCTTGGTGACGCTCCAACAACGAAGACCAAAACTGTTTTGCCTGTTCGTATAGGGAAAGAACCGGGAAAAATTCCTCCGCATCCTCTTGGCGAGGATCTGACATCTTAAGTTGGTGGGGATACTTTTTCCAACATTCATACTGTTCGGGGAATTGTGCCATGACCTGTTCGCGAGGCATGTTTTCCCAAAGCGGTAAATCCACCTCAATCAAACGCTCAGAAATCTCTAGGGGTAAGGTTTTTCCCTGATTTTCCTGCAAGCAAGATTTGATAATTTCGGCGGTTTCCGATGCCCTTCTCAAAGGACTGCTATAAATAGCTTCAATGGGAATATCTACCAGCGTATCTCCGACGCGACGGGCCATGTCACGTCCTTTTTCTGTCAGTATGGATTCATCGCTTCGACCTTGGATGCGATGTTCGGTATTGTGGGTACTTTGACCGTGACGGACGACGATTACTCGGGTAGTCAGCGTTCCATCCTCCTGAAAATGTCAGAAAAATTTTACCTTGTATTGGGTTTGTATTGGAGGCAAAAACGTGGAAAATAGCGATCGCAGGTGGTTAGATATTCCGAACATGGATGGGGACTTTGACTTTACAGAAAAGGAAGCAAAGCCCACGTCTTTTAAGCGTGGGATGTAGCGTCGGAGCTTTTAAGCTCCG
>CAYZHY010000078.1:0-8663 GCA_964477525.1 uncultured Geitlerinema sp.
CATCTACTTTTTCGGGGTTTTCCCTTGTCGAGGTATTAGTCGCTGTGGTCATTATTGGTATCCTTGCCACGCTTGCCATTCCTAGCTGGCAGAAGCTCGTAATCAACCAGCGCGCGAACAGGGCACAAGAACAAGCCTACCAAGCCCTTCAACGAGCCAAATTCAATGCCAAGCGAGAAAAACGCGACTGGCTCGTTAGTTTTCGAGAAAACAACGGTGAGATAGAATATGCCATTCATCGTTTAAATGGCACTCTCTTTTGGCAAGAATTAATTAGCGAGGCAGATACGATCGCGATCGATCCTCAAAATACCACACTTTCCACCAGCCAAAGCACCTGCAACAATTTCTATTGCGCGCGATTTACCCATCGAGGTACGGTGGGGGGAAGGCTTGGTCGCATCACCTTTGTTCCGAAAAACAACCAAGACCCCAAAAAATGCGTTTTCATCTCAACCAGACTTGGTACGCTTCGTAGAGATGAAGATGAAGGTTGTTAAATTTCATATTTCTAACAATTCCCCCGCCATCGCCAGTTTCAGCCGAGCAATTTCTAGTCATTCGTAGATTTGGGTTTATCATGGCTGTAGCTAGTAGGAGTGTATGGCGCTGTTTGCGTTTTTCATCCCTAGCTAGCAACTTGTAGCCATTGGTTGCAACGCAGCCATACCCAAATTTCACTTGCGGGGGAACCCATGACCAAACTCATTATCCAAATTCCCTGTTACAACGAAGAAGAAACCCTGGGGTTAACTCTAAATACGCTACCGCGCCAAGTACCGGGCATCGATACTGTAGAATGGTTGATCGTAGACGATGGTAGCAGCGATCGCACGGTGGAAGTTGCTAAAGAGCATAACGTAGACCACATCGTTCAGCTTCCCTACAACCAAGGTTTGGCTAAAGGCTTCATGGCAGGATTGGATGCTGCTTTAAAAGCTGGCGCTGATATCATCGTCAACACCGATGCCGACAACCAATACCGCGGCGAAGATATTCCCAAACTCATCGAACCCATCCTGCGGGCAAAAGCTGACATGGTCGTTGGTGCGCGACCCATTAGCAATATCCAAGAATTTTCCCCGATCAAAAAAACATTGCAAAAATTGGGCAGTTGGGCCGTACGTTTGGCCAGCAATACCACCGTTCCCGATGCGCCAAGCGGTTTCCGTGCCTTTAGCCGAGAAGCCGCCATCCGCTTGAATGTCTTCAACAGCTATACCTACACCTTAGAAACCATCATCCAAGCCGGTCAAAATGGTATCGCCGTTACCTCCGTTCCCGTAGGCACCAACCCCATGTTACGCCCTTCGCGGTTGGTCAAAAGTATCTTATCCTACGTACAGCGATCGCTTTTCACCATTTTACGCATCTTCATGCTCTACAAACCCCTACGGTTTTTCCTGTTTTTCGGCAGCATTCCGTTTAGCATGGGGTTTGCCTTGGGCGTACGGTGGTTGGTTTACTTCCTAATGGGAACCGAACGTACGCGCATTCCCAGTTTGATACTAGCCACCATTTTAATCCTCATCGGCGTGCAGTTTTGGATTTTTGGCTTGGTAGCCGACCTCCTCGCTGCCAACCGCAAACTCATGGAAGATATCCGCCTGCGCCAGCGCCGTCAAGAAATAGAGGAAGCCAATCGCCAAAGAAATAGCAGCGATTCGCCACCCGTATAGAACATCGTTGCAAAACGCCCAGAATCTTTACTTAACTATACATAAAGTTACAAATCTTCATTCAAAACACCCTTGGTTAGCCAAAACTCGCTGCTAAACTGAGGAATAAATATACCTAGATTTTCATTTTTCCCATCTAGTAGCTTGGCTGGAGATGGGTTTGTTTTTTGTAGTGCGATCGCGTACCTTCACAGCAATCAAAAGCGAGATAACGTATGACACAGACCGCCGAGAAATCTTCCGAACAAATGAAACCGGGCGTGAAGGCTCCCGCAAAAGAAACCCTTCTAACACCGCGTTTTTATACCACAGACTTCGACAAAATGGCGAAAATGGACATCTCTCCCAACGAGGATGAGTTGCGTGCCATTCTCGAAGAGTTTCGCGCCGATTACAACCGCCACCATTTCGTTCGTGACGAAGAATTCGACCAGGCTTGGGAAGAAAAGGTCGATCCAGAAACCAAACGTTTGTTTGTCGAATTTTTGGAACGTTCCTGCACTGCAGAATTTTCTGGATTTCTGCTGTATAAAGAACTAGGCCGGCGCCTCAAGAAAGAAAATCCCCTTCTAGCAGAATGCTTTACTCTAATGTCGCGGGATGAGGCCCGTCACTCTGGGTTCCTCAACAAATCCATGGCTGATTTTAATATGGCCTTGGATTTGGGTTTCTTGACCAAAAAGCGGAAATATACCTTCTTCCAACCCAAATTTATCTTCTACGCCACCTACCTATCGGAAAAAATTGGTTACTGGCGCTATATCACCATCTATCGCCATCTACAAAAACACCCAGAAAATCGTTTTTATCCACTGTTCCGGTTGTTTGGCGGCTGGTGTCAAGATGAAAACCGCCACGGTGACTTTTTCGATGCGCTCATGCGTTCGCAGTCACAGGTAGTGAACGGTCCAAAAGCACGCTTGTGGTGCCGCTTTTTCTTGGTCGCCGTCTTTGGTACCATGTACCTCAACGACCAGCAAAGAGCTGGCTTTTACGAGGCGCTAGGTCTCGATGCCAAAGAATATAACAAATACGTGATTCGTCGCACCAACGATACCGCAGGTCGGATATTCCCCGAAATTCTCAACGTTGACCATCCAGCTTTCTATGGCAGTTTGGATGTTTGCGTTGAAAATAACGCCAGGCTGTCGGAAATCGAAAAATCCAATGCTCCCAAATTCTCGAAATTTCTCCGGAAACTGCCGTTATACGCTTCCAATGGCTGGCAATTTTTGCGGTTGTACTTTATGCAACCCATTAACGCAGATGCCAGACTGGGAACAGTCCGTTAAAATAGTATTTTAGGGTTTCGCTCCTCGCATGTAGCTTTGATGCTTTAACGAAACCAAAGTGGGGTACGTTAGCCAGCGTACCCTTTTTTTTTGCTACTTCCTGGCGGTGAGCGAGAAACGATACCTCAGGAATTATTAAAAAAAAAACAAATAGCGATCGCGCTTTCGGTAGCTATCCACAGAAAAACCATGGCAATGATGGTAACAGCTACATGCAGAAGTATCAAATTCTACCCGAACTGTCTCCTTTTATCTACAGACCACGCGATCGCTATTCAGAAACCTAGCTAAAATTTTTCAACACGCTATTTTACACAAAATCGTGTTTTTTGCGAGCGCGTTCCGCTCGTGCTTCTGCCGATGCCATCACTTCTGACATATTATCCAAAATTTCGCCAGGATAGTTTTCTAACAGCTTCGTAGACAGGGAAATACGACTTTTCGTTGCATCTAAGTGGATAACCATGGCTGCGATGGGTTGGTCAACCTCAAAGACATCGGCAAGCGAATCTACAAAATTTTGGCTGACCTGTTTGATATGCAGCAAACCAGTGATACCGTCGAGATCCACAAAGATACCGAAAGGCTTGATGCCAGATACCTTTCCTCGTACCAACTGACCCACTTCCAATTGGCTGAACTGGGTATCTTGTACCGCCTTTTTCTGGGAAAGAACCAGCTTGCGGTTTTCAGGATCGAATTCCAGAAAATTGACAGTGAGTTTGCTTCCCACTAAAGCATCTAAGTCGCTGCGATCCAGCAAGTGCGACCGAGGAATAAATCCCCGCAAAGACAGGCAGGAAACGGTGACGCCACCTTTATTGACCCCCGTGACCTCTACGTCTACCGACCGGCCATCCTCATACATTTGTTGCAGTTCATCCCAGGCTTGCTGAATTTCCAACTGCCGAACAGATAGCGTGACCTGACCTTCGTTGTTTTCCTCGCGGATAATGAGGAATTCCCGTTTCTCCTGTAGGGGCAACACTTCGTTTAAATCTTCGACAGGTGCCAAAGATGCTTCTCGCAACGGGATAAAGGCTGGTGCTTTGCCGCCAATATCTACATACGCTCCTTCTGCTAAATGTTGGAAAACCGTACCTTCGATGGATTGCCCTTTTTGAAAGGCAAAGTTTTGTTCTTCCAAGGCAGCGGCAAAATCATCTTGAGAAAAAGGTGCGCGAAATTTATCTGAAGTTGTCGATTGAGGTGTCATGGGAATCTTTAATTGCACAAATGGGAAACTGTTTTGCTTGGTGGTACTGCTTCAATAGTTGCCTCGCGGTGGTCGGGAAGCCGCCGCCAGCGGGAAACCATTGCACTGGGAACCAAAAAGCAATATTTGCCCCTATCCTAGCGGAAAAAAATCGTTCGTCCGAAAAGACTTAAGTTTTTTTAACCAATCAAAAGCCTCTGGCGTTTTTCATCGCTCCCAAACCACCAAAATCACCCCGCAAACAATGAAGGCAACCCCTACCAGACGAGAGAAGGGAATATGTTCGCGGAAAGCAAAGTGACCGACCACAACAGATAAGACGTATCCTAGAGCAATTGAGGGACCAACAATACTTAATTTAAGGCGAGACAGCAGCAAAATATATCCGACAGCACCCAAGCCGTAGCACATCAAGCCAGTGATGATTTCTGGAATGGTGGCAACGCTGACGATTTTTGCCACAAGACCGGAAGCTTCGATGCCAGCAAGTTTGGAAGCACCAAGCTTCAGCAAAAATTGCCCGGCTGTACCAATGGAGACTGTTACAAACAGCAAGAAAAATTCCGATGGTGTCACGAATACCTCAACCAGCGTCGCTCCAGCATCGTTATTTTAATGTAAGTGGTAGGAAGATGGGTGACACAAAAAATTCCCCATATAAAGAAGGAGGGGGAAGAGGGGGAAGAGGGGGAAGTTCTTCCATTTTTTCGGGACTTTGAGTGCGGATTCCATATAAAAAATGTAAAGCGCCGTGGGTTCGCTATACATAAGTAGGAATTCTTAGAGTAGACCGTTTCTTCCGATTTTGGTCTGTTTCCCGTTTTCCACTTCAGAAGCGATCGCATTCACTACCTTTTTGAGGGGGCCTGTAAAAAAAATGATACGTACGCCAATAATTACCAATTACCAAAAATGGTTGCTTGCTTTTTGGGCTGTTTGCATGTTTTGGTTGTTTCCTATTGCTCACTTTCCTGTTGATGTTTCCCCGGCCTTGGCGAACGATCGAACTGTCGATGTCCATTTTTTTTATAGTTCTACTTGTCCTCATTGTGCTAAAGAAAAACCGCTTCTAGAAGCGATCGATCGCCAATATTCCCAAGTCAACGTTCGCTTTATTGAAGTTGGTTCCCAATCAGAACGCTGGCAAGAATTTCGCCAGGAAAGAGGGATTGCTAGCGGTGCCGTTCCCCGTACGGTTATCGGCGATCGCAGTTTTATTGGATACAGCAACAGGGAAGGACCGTTAGAATACAATCAAGCCTATTCTGGTTTTGTTGGTTACCGCAATCAAATTATCAAAGCCATTGAAGAAGAAACTGGCATTACAATTTCCCTATCCGATCGTGGAAAACTGGTCCAACCACCAAAAAAAGAACGGTTTCCTTGGAAAATTTTTCTATTGCCGGCTGCCTATTTATGTACCTATCCATTGTTAGTAACTAGAAGGCGCAAAAATATTGGATTTCGCCCTTGGTTTGCCGGTGCGATCGCCACAATAATTATTACGATTTTTTTAGGCATAGCCCTAACGCCGGAGGCTCTTATCAAAGAAACCGCTCAAGGATTGCCTTTTCCATTATTTGTCTTTACCATTGCTTTGGCCGATGGTTTCAACCCTTGTGCGTTTACCGTCCTCATTGTTTTACTTTCCCTGCTAACTTATACCAAAAACAGACGCGATATGGCAATTGTCGGTACTACATTTATCGCCACATCCGCAGTTGTCTATTTCGCGTTTATCATGTTAATGGTGGCGGTCGGTTCTGTCTTTTTGGAAAATTTAGGTTCCATCTTTTTATTAATATTGGGAGGTTTCCTCATTGTCGTTGGTGCCATCAATATTAAGGATTACTTTTTCTTCAAGCAAGGCGTTTCCCTATCTATTTCCGAATCCAACCAACGTATGTTTGGTAAAAAAGCTAGTAGCATTGTTCGCAAACTTCAAGGAAGCAAAATCAATTCTGTTGCCTTTATGTCTGCTTTAAGCGGAACTATTTTACTAGCTGTTTTTGTCAATACCATCGAACTGGGCTGTACGGCTATTTTGCCAACGGCTTATATGGCGGCTTTGCTCAATTACTGTCAGGAAAATAATTGGCTATGCTGGACAATTTGGACCGGACTTTATGGTATAATATATGCATTACCTTTACTGGCTATTTTGCTGAACTTCATTTATTCCTTCAAGTCCGCTAGGATGAGCGAACGTCAAGGACGAATTTTAAAATTAGCCAGTGGTTTGTTTATGGTTTTCTTTGGTTCGGTTATGCTTTTGAAACCAGAACTATTGATGCTAGGCTAGGGGAAATATAGAGCATTTGTTTGCAGTAGCAAGGAATCTTTTGGAAGAAAAAACAAAATTTTGCGATCGCTGCGACCAACCGCGATACCATAAAAATTATCCCCCAGAAGAGGCGGACAGTGGGAGGTAAGTATGGAACTAAAAGTTGCCACGATGGAAATTCCCGAAGGAAGTAATATTATCATCGGGCAAAGTCACTTTATCAAAACTGTCGAAGACCTCTACGAAGCCATTGTGGGGATTTCGACGCAAGCCAAATTTGGTTTGGCCTTTTGCGAAGCTTCCGGTCCCTGTTTGATTCGTACGGCAGGGAATGACGAAACTTTGCAAGAAACCGCCATTCAAAATGCCCAAGCGATCGCAGCTGGTCACAGTTTTGTCCTGCTACTCAAAGAAGCCTTTCCTATTAATTTTCTCAATGCTATCAAACAATGTCCCGAAGTTTGTACGATTCACTGTGCCACAGCCAATCCCGTACAGATCTTAATTGCCGAAACCGAACAAGGTCGGGGCATTGCCGGGGTCATTGATGGCTTCTCTCCCCAAGGAGTAGAAGGGGAAGAAGATGTCAAAGCGAGGAAAGACTTTCTCCGCAAGATTGGCTACAAACTTTGAAACCATACAAAAACCAACTGCCACTGGTTGGGGTTGGCGAAACAAAAAGCGGAATATCCGAAAAATAAGGTATGGTAAACGATGTTGTTTGAGAAAAAGCCAATTTCGTTAGCCTGGCAGACGAATTTCGATTTCCCAAACAGGTGTCAACAAGTACGAGTTGAGGTAAGAGAATGATGAAAGCATCGGAAATCATGACCGAAGACGTCATCACCATTCGCGGTAGCAGTACCGTCGCGGAAGCCGTGAAGCTGATGCAAGAAAATGCTATCCGTTCGTTGGTGGTGGAACGTCGCCACGAAGAAGATGCCTATGGCATGGTGACAGAAACGGATATCATCTACGAAGTCGCGGCCTACGGGAGAGACCCCAAAAAGGTCCGCGTGTACGAAATCATGACCAAACCTTGTATTGTGGTGAATCCGGATTTGGGGGTAGAATACGTGGCCAGATTGTTTGCTAACTCTGGCATTCACGCAGCGCCAGTGATTCAACACCGTTTGTTAGGCATTGTTTCCGTTACCGATATTCTTCATCAAAGCGATTTCGTTGAAAATCCGAAAGAAACCGTTTTGCAAGAGCAAATTCAAGAAGCAATTTCTAACGCCCGCAAAACTTGTAACGAACAAGGGGTAACTTCTTCTGACTGTGCTGCTGCCTGGGATGTGGTGGAAGAACTGCAAGCGGAAGCCGCACACCAACGGGCAGAAAATCTTGAAAAAACGGCCTTTGACGAGTATTGCGAAGAACATCCCGAAGCTGCAGAATCTCGCATGTACGACATTTAAACGAAAAAGGGGATTGGGATTTTATCCATGAGCAAGCAAAGCCAATGCATTGTAATTACAGGCGTAAGCCGTGGGCTGGGTCGAGCCATGGTAGAAGAATTTATTGCTGCCGGACATCAGGTGGCCGGCTGTGCTCGCAATTTTGAAGCCATCGAACAGTTGCAACAGAAATTTGGCGCGCGCCATCAGTTTGCCACTGTGGATGTTACCGACGAAACGCAAGTACAGGCCTGGCAAGAGTTGTTACGGAAGTCGGGCAACAACTCACAATCCTGTGCTGCCCCCGACTTGCTCATCAACAACGCCGGTTTCATCAACCATCCCAATCCCCTTTGGCAAGTGCCATCCGAAGAATGCGATCGCGTCATCGATGTAAATATCAAAGGCACCACCAACACCATTCGCCACTTTGTACCAGCCATGGTAGAACGTCAAAGCGGCGTTATCGTGAATTTTAGCTCTGGATGGGGGCGTTCCGCTTCTGCTGGCGTTGCTCCTTACTGTACCACCAAATGGGCTATTGAAGGTATGACCAGGGCCTTAGCCCAAGAACTGCCTTCTGGGATGGCAGCCGTTCCCGTCAACCCCGGTATTATCCACACCGATATGTTGGACATCTGTTTTGGCGAACAAGCCGCTCAGTTTCCCCCCGTACAAGCGTGGGTACGCAAAGCCGTTCCCTTTTTATTGCAAATTTCTCCGAAAGACAACGGCCAGCCTTTAAGCGTACCGATTTAAGTGGATTTTAGAATTTCCATGTTTGGTATGGGG
>CAYZHY010000078.1:8763-17265 GCA_964477525.1 uncultured Geitlerinema sp.
CATGTTTGGTATGGGGGCTTGGGAAAAATGATGTTATATTGGTAGCGATCGCATTTGTAAATTTTCTAGATTCGGAAATCGTCAATATTCAATCTGGAAAATACGAAAGAATAGATGATTTTTATAACAGCGATGCTTGGTACACTCCCAAGCACCGATGCGCCCATGCTCGATACGCCCCAACTTCGTGACAAGTTAAGAGGTTTTTCATTATCCTATACATAGAACAATATTTCTCCAATCTGTTTGCGGCAATGGCACAGTCGTTAAGGAATCAAACCATGACTGTTCGGTCTTTCATTAGAGGTTTGCGCGTTGGCAAATCCTCTCCAAAGGAGAACCGCGCTTCCAAAGCAGACCAAACGACAAATCCCTTAACCAAATCCCGAAGCCTTCGCAAGAAGTGGATGCGGAGGCTGCGTTACATTTGGCTGCGTTTTCTGCGCCTGCGTGGCAGTCCGGAATATTTGGCAAGGGGATTGGCAGCTGGCGTATTTGCCGGGTTGTTTCCCCTGTTTGGTTTTCAAACATTAATTGGTATTGCCATTGCCATTCCATTGCAAGGTCACAAGCTAATGGCGGCTGCTGGTACTTGGATTAGCAATCCTTTGACCTATGCGCCTTTGTTCTTCTGGAATTTTTATTTGGGCAAATGGCTGCTAAATTCCCAGGTATCTTTCCAGCCAGAAAGTTTGGAATCGATGGAACAATTCCTACAATTGAGTACGGAATTTCTGGGCAATATGATGGTCGGTTCCGCCATGATGGGGCTAATTTGTTCTGTGGTTAGTTATTTTGTCGGTCTCCAAGCGATCGCATGGTTGTACCACCAACGTCGCCAAAATCGCCGCCGCAGTCAAGTCAAACGCCCTACCCGAGGCTATCTACCTACACCAGAAGCATAACCAACAGAATTCAACAGCCAAAGAAAGCGATCGCATTGTAGGGGCGAAGGACTATCCATTCGTCCCTAAATCTATTTTGTCTGTTGGCGTGTTTTTTATAATTTTAATCGTCTATAGTATTTTGTAAATTTCCGTTTTATACCATTTCTGAAAAATAATAATTCTCTAGGAGTTTCTAATTGACCTGCGTAGGGGCGCAAAGCGCGAGCGTCCCCTACAAAAATACACCGATTATTTATTGCAAACTTTTAAGGAGATGGTATTATTTGGAAAAACCCAAACAACCAACCATATTTGTTTGTTCCCTGGATAAAAATGGTACCTATCAAATGAAACCATATCGAAAAAGCGAACGCATTGTTTCCCCCACCTTCCCCGAATTATCGATGACTGTCGAAAACTTCATCGCAGCGTAACACCAAATCTAACTTGTGTCTTTAAAACTCGATCGGGGTAGCTACAAAAAACCACCCCACTAGTTAATTTACGTTAAAATACTGGCTAACAAAGCCTTTTGAGCGTGCATTCGGTTTTCCGCCTGGTCCCAAACCCGAGATTGCTTTCCTTCCAACACCTCCTCCGTAATCTCTTCGCCGCGATGGGCAGGCAAGCAATGCAAAACGATCGCATCCGGATCGGCAAGGGAGAGCAAATCTTGGTTGAGTTGGTAAGCCTGGAACGTCGGAATCCGCTGTTCGGCTTGGGATTCGGCGCCCATACTCGCCCAAACATCCGTATACAAAATATTAGCGTTTTCAGCGGCCATTTTCGGGTCCGTTGTAATAGTAATTTCCGTCCCCGCGATCGCGGCTAAATTCTTGGCTTTCGTTATGATATCCGGTTGCGGAGCAAACTTGTCCGGCGTAGCGATGCGAATGTTCACCCCAGCCAAAGCACAACCCAGCAACAGAGAATGCGCTACATTATTCCCATCTCCCAGATAGGTAAGCGTAACGCCCTGCAACCGACCAAAACATTCCTGAACCGTCAGCAAATCAGCAAGTGCCTGACAGGGATGGTACAAATCGCTCAAAGCATTAATCACGGGAATATCAGCATAGCGAGCAAACGCTTCCAACTCCTGCTGTTCGTAAGTGCGTACTGCCAGTATATCTAAATACCGACTCAATACCCGTGCCGTATCGGCAATGGGTTCGCCGCGAGATACTTGGGTAACGTTGGTATTGAGGTCCAAAACCTGGCCGCCTAGCTGGTAAATAGCTGTAGAAAAACTCACCCGCGTTCTCGTAGATGCCTTGTAAAACAGCAAACCCAAAACTGGTGGTGCCCCGTAATTACCTGCCAAAAGGCGGTTGGCCGTTCCTGCCTTCATTTGAGCGGCCAAATCCAGCAATTCGCGTACTTCCTGGGTACTGCAATTGGCCAGTGTTAGGAAATCTTTACCCTTCATCATGTTTGCCAAATTGGATATGCGTTTTTCTTGAATATCTAAAGATGGTCTATCCTAGCGCACAGCTGTCGAAAATGGTCTCCCCGTTGCTCGAAATTTGTATATCGATCGAAACTAGCACATGCTGGCGATAAAAGCACAGTACGCGCTCCATACATGGGGGCAAGAGCGATCGCTCGTTCCACCGCCGCTTCCATAGTTTCCACAATTTCGTAACCATCGAGATTGAGTTCTTGCATGCGCCGGGCAAATTGAGGGGCAGCTTCTCCAATCAACAACACCATAGCCGCTTTTTCGCGAATTGTCTGGAACCAGTCGGTATCGTCACCCGTTTTGGCTTCGCCACCAGCAATCAAAATCGCCGGCGCTTCCACCGCATTTAACCCCACTTGTGCCGCTTCGTAGTTGGTAGCTTTGCTATCGTTGATAAAACGAACGCCGCGCGAGTTGGCCACCACTTCCAATCGATGGGGAACACCTGGAAAATTCTCCACGGCCGAAGCAATGACACTGTTATCAATGCCTGCCAATTTTGCTGTCGCCACCGCCATTAACAGATTTTGCAGGTTGTGTTCCCCATGCATGGGAAAAGCATCCGCACGCACAATGGCTTCCCCTCGATACTTTACCCAACCGGCTTCGATATAAATCCCCAATTCTGGATGGCACCGAAGATATTCCCGACCGCGAATGCTGGTCCAACAAGCATTTTCTCCCATGGCAATAATATCGGGATTGTTGGTGGCTTGCTGGCGCAAAAATGGGTCGTCACCGTTAAATATTTGCTGTTGGGATTGTTTTAAGAGATGGGCTTTGATGCGGCGGTAATTTTCTACTGTGTAGTGCCGTTTTAGGTGATCGGGAGTAAAGGTGGTCCAAACACCAATTTCTGGGGCTACTTCTGGGGAAGATTCGATTTGATAGCTGCTAATTTCCGCGATCGCCCAATCCAAAGGATTTTTTAAAGCATATCTGGCTAAATCGCAAGCAGCATAGCCGATATTGCCACAGGCAAAAGCTTGCCATCCGGAAGCCTGAAAAATGGCATCGATAAGTGCCGTTGTTGTCGTTTTGCCATTGGTTCCCGTAATACCAACCCACCGTTTGTGGCTAAGGGCACGCCATGCCAATCCCATTTCCCCAACCGTATCGATGTGGCGTTCTCTTGCTTCTACCAAAGCTGGCAAATCCCACGGTACCCCTGGACTAACCACTAGTAAATCCCACCGATCGCTTTTGGGGTCAAAAGCATCCCCCAAACGGACTTCCATACCTTCTGCTTCTAGTTCTTGTTTTTGCTTTTTGAGGGAGGGAGTATTGCCCGCATCGCTAGCGGTTACGCGCCAACCCAGTTCGGCACACAACCGGGCGGCAGCGACACCAGATTTTCCCAAGCCAATTACGCAAGCGTTATTCATGGATTGATTCGACAAAAAAACTTTTAATGCAGTCTTTGAGGTTTATTTAGTCCTAAACTGCTCGAAAACACCAAAAAACATGCAAATTTTTCGTTTCTGGCGTGGAATGGACACAACCTCCTATCTTCTAATTTTTACTCTTTGACGATCGCACTGAAGTCGGCTAAAACGCGGGCGTGGTTGCGTACCAGACCCAGTAAGTTGAGGCGGTTGTGGCGAATTTGGGCATCTTCTGCCATGACCAACACGCTGTCTTCGCCATCGAAGAAATTGCTGACAATGGGGATAATTTCGGCGATCGCATCCACCAGTTGCTGGTAGTTTTCTTGCTCTCTGGCGGCTTCGGTTTTGGGTAGCATGTTAATCAAAGCTTCGTAAAAGGCGGATTCGGAGTTTTTCTCGAAGCAATTGGGATCGATAACGGTTCTGGGGTCGAGGGTGTTTTTATCCAGTTCCCCTTGTTTGGCTAGCCGTGTAGAACGGTTGACGGTTTCGTAGATACGCGCCAAAGTACCGTTATTGCGGATTTTTTGTAGGAAGGAGGCACGGGCGAGGAGGTCGCGAACATCTTGTAGGGCGCGATCGCTGTATTCTGGATCTTTCCCTTCGGCTTCGTTCGAGGCCACTTCTCCCAAGACAGCGTTGACCAAATCGTAATCAATGCCCCGTTCGTCTACCAGCAAACTACGCAAACGCCCGTTGAAAAAGCTTTGTAGTTGCCAAAAGAGTTCTTTAGCGCTGGTTGCCGCTGCATCGGCGTGGTTTTCGGTAAAATCGTTTACGGCCGATTGCAGCAGTTGGTACAGGTTGATGGGTAAATTGGCCGTCCAAATTACGTTGACAATAGCTGTGGCGGCGCGGCGTAAGGCAAACGGATCGGAAGAACCAGTGGGTAACATGCCCAAACCAAAAATGCTGACCAGGGTATCCAAGCGATCGCTCAAACCGGTGACTTGCCCGATAATGGTTTGTGGTAGCTGGTCGCCAGCACCGCGCGGCAGATAGTGTTCGAAAATGGCTTTGGCTACTTCTTCGGCTTCGCCACTGGCACGGGCGTATTTTTCGCCCATGATGCCTTGCAATTCTGGGAATTCGTAGACAACTTGGCTGACCAAGTCGGCTTTGCAAAGCAAGGTGGCTCTTTGAATGTAATTGCGATCGTCATCTGCTAATGAAAGCTGGTTGCAAATGCGATCGGCGATGGTTTGCATGCGCTCTACTTTTTGCCACAAATCTCCCAGCTTTTCTTGAAAGGTAACGCTTTTTAGCTGGGAGGCGTAGCTTTCTAGAGAGTGGCGCAAATCGGTTTCGTAGAAAAACTGACCGTCAGCCAAACGCGCCCGAATGACCCGTTCGTTGCCAGCAGCGATAATATCCGATTTTTTGGGGTCGCCGTTGGAGACGGTAATAAAATAGGGCAGCAGCGGTTCAACTTCGCTCGCTGCAGGCGTCTTGTCGTTTTGGGCGTTGCCCTGAGCGGTCCGTTGGGGGGATTTGACGGGAAAGTACCGTTGGTGGGTAACCATGACCGTGGTCACGATTTCTGGCGGCAGTTCCAAAAATTCTCGGTCAAATTGACCGACAACGGCGGTGGGATATTCTACTAGATTGGTTACCTCAGCTAGCAACTCGTCGGTAATTTCGGCTTCGCCACCTACTTGCTGGGCGGCTACTTTGACTTGAGTCTCGATGCTTTGGCGGCGTCGTTCGGGGCTGACTTCCACACCGGCAGAACGCAATTTTTGGACGTATTCGCTAGCGCTGACCAATTCGATGGGGTCGGGATGCAACACGGGATGCCCGTAGCTGGAACCTGTGGCGGTGATGGTTTCGGAACCGTTTTCTAGCTGTACTGGCAAGACGGTACCATCCCACAGGGCAACCAGCCAGCGAATGGGGCGGGAAAATTTGAGATCGCCATCTCCCCAACGCATCATGCGCTTACCTTCGGTGTTTTGAATCCAATGGGGAATGCATTCGGTTAAAATTTCTGGGGTTGGTCGTCCGCGAATATGTTTTTGGATGAAGACAAATTCGCCTTTTGGGGTTGGGCGTAGCTGCAAGTCTTCGATGTTTACCCCTTGTTTGCGGGCAAAACCAGCGGCTGCTTTGGTGGGTTCGCCGTTTTGGAAGGCAACATCTTTGGGCGGACCTTTGATTTCTTCTTCGCGATCGCTTTGTTTGTCGGGTAATCCAGAAACCAAAAGGGCCAAACGACGCGGCGTGGCGTAGGTTTCGATGCCCTTCGACTCGCTCAGGGGAGCGGATTCGCTGGTGAGAAAATGTTCGGCCAGCGACTGGCGTACCATGGATTCCCATTGTGCGATCGCTGTGTCGATAAAACCGACGGGTAATTCTTCTGTACCAACTTCTAATAAAAATGTAGCCATACCGATTGCAAGCAATTCCAGAAAATGGACAAGCAGGTTTTTCTAGTTTACCTTTCCAAAGGCGGGAGAGAATAGGGGCATAGAAAACAATCGCAGCAGCAGGGAACACACCTAGGTCAAGTTGGACCCATACCTCTGGCAAAAGTGCCCCTAGATATACCAACATTGTTGGTAAGAATTTGATTTTGTTGTTTATCTAGTGGAAACGTCCCGCTCGCCGCCATTTCGTCGCTAGGAATTGCTTCTCCAACGCCTACTTTCATGGTTTAAATATTAAAAAATATTAACTACCTTCTCAGAAATGAAACATCATGCTGCAAAATATCCGTATTTGAAAAATGTAGATGGGAAGCAAAAACAATCTCGAAAGAATTGTTGCACTTCCCAGTAAAATATCAAATAGTCTCCTTGTATAATGACCGAGGGCTACCTTGGCACTAGCCAAAAAAGTTTTCGGTCCCAAGGAGTTCCTACACGGGTCGCGTGGCGCGACCCAAGAGGCACAACCTAGCCATCCCTAGGTGTTGGCGGTGGTCTCAAACCCCAATTCCCATGCCGGAGAGCGTTCTCCTGGGAAGTAAGGACGCCACAACTGGCCTTAAAAAAAACGACATTCCTGTTGGGAGGAAATACCTAAATGAGTATCGTCACGAAGTCCATCGTGAATGCCGATGCCGAGGCTCGCTACCTGAGCCCTGGCGAACTAGATCGGATCAAAACCTTTGTTAATTCCGGCGAGCGTCGTCTGCGCATTGCGCAAGTAATGACCGATTCCCGCGAACGCATTGTCAAGCAAGCCGGCGACCAATTGTTCCAAAAACGTCCTGACGTAGTATCTCCTGGCGGCAATGCCTACGGGGAAGAAATGACCGCAACCTGCTTGCGCGATTTGGATTACTACCTGCGCCTGGTTACCTACGGAATTGTAGCCGGCGATGTCACCCCCATCGAAGAAATCGGCATTGTGGGCGTTCGTGAAATGTACAAATCCTTGGGAACTCCTATTGATGCCGTAGCGGAAGGGGTTCGTGCCATGAAAGAAGTATCCATGGGCTTGCTGTCTGCTGAAGACGCTGCCGAAGCCGGTTCCTATTTCGACTACGTCATCGGCGCCATGCAGTAAGCGTAGCTGCTGCTACCCGATTCGACGGGCTGGTCGTGGGCTTGGCCCATCACCTAGCCAAAAACAAAACTACGTTGTCCGACAAGGACGCGATTATCGCGAATTAACAGGTTATTGTAAACCGACGATAGAAAACACGAGGAAACAAGAAAAATGCAAGACGCAATTACCTCTGTAATTAATTCCTCCGACGTTCAAGGCAAATACTTGGACAATGCGGCGATGGATAAGCTGAAGAACTACTTCAGTACTGGCGAACTCCGCGTACGCGCCGCTGCTACCATCAGCGCCAACGCCGCCACCATTGTTAAAGAAGCTGTTGCCAAGTCCTTGCTGTATTCCGACGTCACCCGTCCTGGCGGCAATATGTACACCACCCGTCGCTATGCTGCTTGCATTCGCGACTTGGACTACTATCTCCGCTACGCTACCTATGCCATGCTAGCTGGCGACACCTCCATCTTGGACGAGCGGGTTCTAAATGGCCTGAAGGAAACTTACAATTCCTTGGGCGTACCCATCGGTGCCACCGTACAGGCTATCCAAGCCATGAAAGAAGTCACCGCCAGCTTGGTTGGTCCCGATGCTGGTAAAGAAATGGGTGTTTATTTCGATTACATTTGCTCTGGTTTGAGCTAAACTTCCTTCCTGTTTCTAGGAGGTAGCGTTAGCGTTCGGAGCAACCAATCTCCTCAGGTAAGGTTACAGACAGTCAAGAGGGAGTGCTAGCTCCTTTGCAGCCTGTTAGGGTTGGCCAAATCTTTCGAGGTTGGAGGGGTTGGCATTGACTCTTGACTCCCTGCCTGAGATATGACATGCAGTACCAGCGTGTCTAGCGAAAGCTCATATAGTGAAAATTTCTTTAATCGTTCCATTCGTCATTTAAGGAGAAAGCATCCCATGCGCATGTTTAAAATTACTGCCTGCATGCCTAGTTTCAATCGCATTCGAACGCAAAGAGAGTTGCAAAATACCTATTTTACCAAGTTGGTTCCCTACGATGGTTGGTTCCGGGAACAGCAACGCATTATGAAAATGGGTGGCAAGATTTTGAAGGTAGAACTGGCTACCGGCAAACAAGGCGTCAATACTGGTTTGCTGTAGTCAAATCTGCCATCGAGAAAATCTCTAACAATTTGGTTGGTTTGGGGCCTATCAGAGCGAAAAGGAGGTCGTTTGGACCTCTTTTTTATTTGATTTGTGAACGCTCGTTTTGGAAAGGGCTGACAAAAAGCAAAATTTCTTGGTTTTGATA
>CAYZHY010000079.1:0-17225 GCA_964477525.1 uncultured Geitlerinema sp.
CACCCTTAACGAAGCGGGATTTGTCGAAAATACCATCAATGCTTTTCGCGATCGCACCATCCACACCTACCACACCGAAGGCGCTGGCGGCGGTCACGCCCCAGATATCATGAAAGTCTGTTCCCTAGCCAACGTCTTGCCTTCTTCCACCAACCCCACCCGTCCTTACACGGTCAATACCATGGAAGAACACCTGGATATGTTGATGGTGTGCCACCACCTCGACCGCAACATTCCCGAAGACGTGGCTTTTGCCGAATCGCGCATCCGGCGAGAAACCATTGCTGCTGAAGACATTCTCCACGATATGGGCGCTATTAGCATCATGGCTTCTGATGCCCAGGCTATGGGTCGAGTGGGGGAAGTAATTTCCCGTACCTGGCAAACCGCCCACAAAATGAAGGTCCAGTTCGGTGCCGATCCCCAGGAAACCGGCGACAACGACAACCAACGCCTGCGCCGCTATATCGCCAAATATACCATCAATCCCGCGATCGCCCATGGCATAGCTGATTTTGTCGGTTCGGTGGAAGAAGGGAAACTGGCGGATTTGTGCTTGTGGAAACCGGCGTTTTTTGGTGTAAAACCGGAAATCGTTCTCAAGGGAGGCGCGATCGCTTACGCTCAAATGGGCGATCCCAATGCCAGCATTCCTCTCCCCCAACCCATGCATATGCGTCCCATGTTTGGTAGTTTCGGCCGCGCCCAGGAAGCCAACTGCTTGACATTTATATCAAAACATGCTAAAGAAAACGATCTTTCCCAGCAAATTGGCCTGCAAAAACCAACCGCCGCCGTCTCGCAAACGCGCACCATTGGCAAGCAAGACATGAAACGCAACGATGCGCTCCCCCACATTGAAATCGACCCGGAAACCTACGAAGTACGCGCCAACGGCAATTTATTGACCTGCGAACCAGCCAACACCTTACCCCTATCGCAGCGCTACTTCCTGTTTTAATGGGTTATTCCAGGATTTTCTTGTCAGTAACCTTGCCAGACTCGTCAAATGAGTAAACGATCGGCACGCCAGTAGCTAGTTCCAACCCCGGGACTTCCTCTGGCGTGAGCTGGTCTAACTCCATCATAATTGCCCGTAGGGAATTGCCATGGGCCGAAACTAGAACGTTATCCCCCATTTTGATGTGGTTCATAATCCGGGTTTGGAAAAAGGGGAGGGTTCGCTTGGTGGTATCTTCCAAACTTTCCCCACCCGGCGGCTTAATGGAAAACGACCGCCGCCATTCGTAAACCACATCTTTGCCATATTTTTCGGCAGTAGCTGCTTTGTTCAACCCCTGCAAATCGCCGTAGTAGCGTTCGTCTAATGCCACGCTGGGGAAAACGGGCAATTCTTCTTTGGGATTGCCTTCGTATTTATCCCAACCATGCCAGTGGGGGTCGTCGCCTTCGTGTTTGATGACCGGACTTTTGCCTTGACAAAGGGAGTCGCATTCTGTCAGGCAAATGACGGCGGTTTCAATGGCACGGATTAACAGGCTGGTAAAGCAGACGTCTACATAATAGGATTCTAGTTTTTTCGCTGCTTCCATGGCTTGGGCGCGTCCTACTTTGTTTAAGGGTACGTCTACCCAACCAGTAAATTTATTGGCAGCGTTCCAAGTGCTCTGACCGTGACGAATGAGAATTAACTGAGCCATAAGTTTCCCTGTCATGTATCTAGCGGTTCGATTTTGCCAGTTTGGTAGCGCCGAAGCGATCGAGAGAAGGTAGCCAATCTACCAATACCATTCCCAACATAGATCGTTGCTTTTCACGGTCGCGATCGCTACTAAATTTCTACAACACCCATTTTATTGGGGAACACACTTTACAGAGTTCCTTGGCAGTTTTCTAAAAATCTTTGGAAAATTTTTGCTTTCCCTCTTTACAACTAATTAGTTATTTAATAATATGATAAATGAAAGCACCTACGAAAACGAGGGAGACAAAACTGTTTGCACAATTTCTCCATTGCTGGTGCCCAGATCGAAAGACAAATATCGGGGATTTGTTAGCGTTTGATTAACCCGATTCTAAGTTTTTGCCAACCATCTATTTCAAGCAAGCAACTATTTTTCCTACGAGGGAATTTGACATGAGCTATCACTTCAGTAAAGTTATGAACACCTCTTTTGACGAGGCCTTGCAGAAAGTTACCGATGCCCTAGCCGAAAAAGGTATGGGCGTGATGACCGAACTCGATGTGGATAAAGCCTTCAAAAAGAAACTCGACGTTGACTTTCGCCGATACAAAATTTTAGGTGCTTGTCACGCACCCACTGCTTATAAAGTTTTGCAAGCCGATGATAAAGGGGGCGTTTTGTTTCCCTGCAATGTCGTGGTTCAGGAACTCGACCCCTCTCGCGTAGAGGTGTCTGCTGTCGATCCCAAAGTGATGTTTCAACCCATCGACCATCCAGATGCCAAGCAAGCGGCTGCCGAAGCATCGGAAATGGTGCGATCGCTCATTGAGAACTTGCAATAATCGCCACCTACCTGCTGAATTTTGAAATTGATAATCATTGTTGCTATTTATCGTCTAATAGCTATATAATAGTTAAAGAAGGTAAAATTTTGTTGCAGTTTTGCAACATTAAACAAGGAGGGAAATAGGTATGTTTGCCAACCTAGGAATTACCGATCGCATTGTGCGCCTGTTGCTAGCCGGAGGTTTGTTCTACCTAGGATTGGACGTATACAGCGGTTCTGCCCTCGGAAT
Source organism: uncultured Geitlerinema sp. (assembly GCA_964477525.1). Taxonomy (GTDB): domain Bacteria; phylum Cyanobacteriota; class Cyanobacteriia; order Cyanobacteriales; family PCC-9228; genus PCC-9228. The sequence goes on from CAYZHY010000079.1 coordinate 2,723, forward strand.
CGGCTTGGATGTTGTTGGTGGCATTTTGGCCCTAACAGCCATCATCGGATTCTGCGGTTTGTATCGCTTGCTGGGCATTAGCACCAAAAGAGCTAGTACCAGCTAAACGCCATCATTTCCATCCCTATTTCATCACCTAGCCTTCTCTGACAGCCAACTTGCCAACCTTGTCAATTCGCGAAATCTGTCAGGAAAACGCAATCTTGCCTATTCAGGAGGTTTCTCTATGGCAGAAAATATTCCTTACCAACCAAGTCAATCCATCCCTGTCTCTCGACGTCAGTTTCTCAATTTCTTAACTGGTACGGCGGTAGCTGCTACCGCAGGAGCTGCCCTTTATCCTGCAGCCAAAGCCTTCTATCCTCCATCTGAAGGAAGAGAAGATGGCGGAATTATCGCCAAAGACAAACTAGGGAATCCCGTTCCCGCATCGCAAATTACTGAAAAAGGTCCGGGAACGCGGGCATTGGTTTCCGGACTTGCCGGGGAACCTACCTACCTCACCGTCAAAGAAGACGGTACCCTCAGCAAAATGGCGATTGTCAACAACTGCACGCACCTAGGTTGCACGTTCCCCTGGAACGACGTTGACCAGCAATTCCAATGTCCCTGTCACGGCTCTCGCTTTGATGCCGAAGGTCGGGTTATCCGAGGACCAGCAGACCGTCCCCTCAAAATCACCCACGTACGCGTGGATGACGATGAGACGATTTGGTTGATTCCTTGGACAGAAACCGATCCTCGAACCGGTCAAAAACCCTGGTGGGTCTAGATTGTTGTTCGATTTTGGTTAGATGGTTGCCTATGGTAAGTTAACCACTTCCAGCCATCGGTTGTTGCTTGTTTTGTGGGCAGTGGTTCTAGGGTTTCTAGCAACGACCGATGGGAGACCACCAGGAAAAAGGCAACATCGCGAGTTAGGAAGTGAGAGCCACCGACAACCCCCTCGAACTATAGCTTGTAGCTACTTTAGGATTTATAGAAGTTATGACAACCGCATCTGCGAACGCTTCCTATCGCGAAATTTCTCCCAAAAAATTGGCGAAAATGCCCAACCAACCGCTTGTTTTGGACGTGCGTAGTGGCATGGAATACAAAAACGGACACGTACCAGGGGCTGTTAATTTAAGTTTGCCACGCCTCATGTTTGGGATGATGCCACTGTTTCGGTGGATGCTGCCCAAATGGTTTCGCGAACTTCCCAAAGATAAGCCCATCGCTGTCATGTGCCTCACTTCCCACCGCAGTCCCATTGCGGCCCAGCAATTGATAAAAGCCGGATTTCAAAAAGTTTGGAATGTTTCTGGCGGCATGATGAAATGGCAACAGTTGGGATTGGATGTGGAGAAGTAGTTCCTACCTGGTGCTAGAAATTTTCAAGTGCGCGAGAACTGGCTTGGCGCACTTGATTTTTTTCAATGTATCGCGAGCAAGAACGAAACGATTGCGAATCGCCGATATGATATATATGGGGCAACAAACGGCAACTGTCGAAATTGCGATCGCTGATGGCCTATTTCAAGTTCTCCCACAGCATCAAACCATGGTGGCAACGCTGGCAAAAATTGGGACTCGCTATCCTGCTTGCCGTTTTGTTGCTGTTGGTGGGAGGCTGCCAACCATCAACCACATCACGCCCTGGCGTGACGCAACTAACCCTTTGGCATGGTATCAATCCCCCACCCAATCGGGATGTGTTCCAAGAATTGGTCGATCGCTTCAACCAAACCCATGCTGATATCCAGGTAGAAGCCCTCTACGTGGGGCAACCCGACCAACAGTTGCCCAAAATTCTCACGGCCGTTGTGGGGGATGCACCGCCAGATATTCTGTGGTACAACCCCGTTCTTACTGGAAAATTGGTGGATTTGGGAGCAATTCGCCCTATTGACGATTTTTTAGAAAGCTCTCCCGTCCAATCAGAAATCGACCCGGCGTTGTTTGACTCCATGGAATTGTTCGATCGCACCTGGTCGGTTCCCATGGGGACCAACAATGCGGGCATCTTTTACCGTCGGGATTTGTTTCGCGAAGCAGGTATTGACAAAATTCCCGAAACGTGGTCCGAACTGCGGCAAGTCGCCAGCCAGCTAACCCAAGATACCGATGGCGATGGAGATAGCGATCGCTACGGGATGTTGCTACCTTTGGGAAAAGGCGAGTGGACGGTTTTTTGCTGGTTGCCTTTTATGTATAGTGCTGGCGGCAGTTTGCTTGCTGATGGCCAGCCAAATTTGGTCAATGAAGGAGCGATCGAAGCGTTGCAGTTGTGGTCGCAATTGCTGGCTGACGGTTCGGCGGTCAACTCCCAACCGGAACGCGGTTACGAACAGTCGGATTTTATTAAGGGTCGGGTAGCGATGCAAATTACCGGACCTTGGACGTTGGGGTATTTACCAGAAACAGGTGTAGATTTTGGTGTTTTTCCGTTCCCAGTTAAAGAAGAACCAGCAGCGGTGGTCGGGGGTGAAAATTTATTTATTATGAAGACGAGTTCGCAACGGGAACAAGCGGCCTGGAAATTTTTGGAATATGCCGTTGGTAACGAATTTCAACAACAATGGGCGTTGCAAACTGGCTATTTACCTGCCAACCTCAAAGCTCGTCGAAGCGATGCCTATCAAGAATTTGTTGCCGAACAACCCAGCTTGCAAGTATTTCTCGACCAAATGCAATGGGCGCATGTACGTCCGATTATCCCCGAATACGCCCGTTTGTCGCGCAATTTAGGGCGAGCGATCGAATCGGTTTTGCTGGGCAAACCACCGCAACAAGCTCTGGAAAAATCTCAATTCCGCCTGAAAAAAACTTGGAACCCATCGCCACTCAACTGGCAAGAAACCAAAAACTAGGTCCATGGCAATGGGGAAATTCGGCGGCTTCGATCGATCTCAGTACAAGTTCTCTCACCGCCAAAGGTTTGCCAAAGACCTAGTTGAGAATTAACAGCGTTTTAGACCAAATTGCGATCGGTTAAAATTTCGTAGCCGTCTTTGGTTACTAAAATCGTATGTTCAAACTGAGCAGATAGAGCGTTATCTACAGTTACTGCCGTCCACTTATCGGGTAGGATGCGAGTTTGCTTGGAACCAGCATTCACAATTGGCTCAATCGCCAAGGTCATACCAGCACGTAGTTTCACATTGGGCATGCTATAGGTACGGAAGTTAAACACGGAAGGTTCTTCGTGAAGCTTCCGCCCCACACCATGACCGGTAAAGTCTTCTACCACTTTAAAACCATTTTCCTCTACATGGTCTTGAATGGCACCGGCGATATCGAGCAGGTAATTGCCTGCTTTCACCTGTTGGATACCGGCATACAAGGCATCTTCAGCTACGCGGCTTAACTTTTCGGCATCTTCGCTAATTTTGCCGATGGGAATGGTCACGCAGGAATCGCCGTGGAAACCTTCGTAATAGGCACCGGTATCAACTTTGAGCAAATCGCCTTCCCGAAGACCTCTCTTTTTAGAGGGGATGCCGTGTACGACTTCGTGGTTGATGGAGGCACAAATGGAACCGGGGAAACCATAATATCCTTTGAAACTAGGCGTAGCACCCATTTCCCGGATGCGTTTTTCGGCGTGGGCATCTAAATCACCGGTGGTCATGCCGGGGGCAGCCATTTCCGAGATTTCTTTTAACACGGTGGCGACGATTCTAGCCGCCTGACGCATGGTTTCGATTTCCCGCTGCGATTTAATTTCAACACCGCGCCGTTTTTGTTGGTTACGAGCAGCTGGTTGGGCAGGTTGTTGGGAAAGCAGATTCGTAAGAATATTCATAAAAAAAAGCGAACAAACCTTTTTGTATACAACAGTTAGAGAGCCTTGACCGAAACCTACTTTATAGCATAGTGGGGGCTCTCTATATCTAGTTTAGACCCATTGTTCCTAGCTTCGCATGGGCAGTTTTGCCAAGAACGTCCGATTTTTGGAGCAACCAGTTTGCAAAAGCGCCTTGAACTGGTGATTTTGGTCGCAAAACTGAGAACTAAAGGTGCTGGTTGCCTTCCACTCGCTCGGTGATTTCGCTACTATACAAGCAGGTACCGGAATCGATCGGTTTTTTTTATTTTTGGGGAAGAAACTTGAAAAGCTGTAACGTTGCTTACAGCAGCCTTCCCGTTTTTTCCACCCACAATAATAAAATTAGCCCCTGCTAGTTCGGGGTTTGATTTGTATATAGATTGGGCTCTATAGGTGTTTTGAAAGCAAGGAAGCGGCAATTATGAATCTTCGCACCATTCGCCAACTTCACCGCCAACTCGCTCCTATTGTATTGCTACCTTTTTTGGTTACTGCGATTACCGGGGTTAGCTATCGTTTGAGCAAAGATTGGTTTGGTCTTTCGCGAGACCAAGTACATTTCCTCATGGTCATTCACGAAGGAGAATATCTAGGAGATTTCCTCGAACCCATTTACGTTCTGCTGAACGGGTTGGCGTTGCTATGGATGTTGGGCACGGGAACGGCAATGGCGGTTTCTACCATCCGTAAAAGTGGTTGGTTGCGTCGTCCGAAAAAGACCGAAGAACCAGCAACGGATTAGATATGGGAAATCGGGGCTTGCAGCCCCGTTTCTTTAGGATCCTAGATAGTAAAAATCTTGCGATCGCCCTTTCTATTCTGGTTCAATTCTATATATTTCTAAAGCCTTTTCTCATATTGCAGAGGGAATTGCCCTAAGCCATCCTTACCACCTACAAGGCAAAGCTGCGAGATTGCGCGACCAAACAATCGCCATTCCCCTTTTAAGATACAGGGGACAAACGACGGATAAATTCTAAAGGCATACCATCGGCATCGGCGATAAAAGCTACTTCGTAAACGCGATCGCCGATGATTTGTTGGGTGGGAGATAGCAAAACGTTCAGGGGGGCAATGGTATCGGGATTTTCTTGAGAAGCTTGTTGAAATTGCTGTTTCAAAGCTTCCAGCCAACTGGGCAAATCCGTGGCTACCTCAGTGAGGTCAAAGGATAAATGGTAGTAGCCTACATAGTGTTCGTCGCCAAAGGGGTCGGCGGCGGGTTGGGGTTCGGGAACTTGCAGCAGTTCGATACGTCCCAAATCTCCTTTCATCCAACAGGCAAGGGTAATGCCAGCAGTGAAGCGTTCCTCAATGGCAAAACCCAACTGTTCGTAAAACGCGATCGCGGTATGGATATTGGCGGTACGAATGGAGGCGTGGTGCATGGAGATAGGGAAGATACTATTCAAACAATCGGAAATAGGGATACTTCACCGGTACCCCAGGTTCCTTTTCCAGTTCGAAGTTGATTACTGCCCAACAGGGTTCTTCCGACTCGTGGGGACTAAACTCCACCGGTAAGCCGTACAATCTCGGGCGACCGGAACTGGTTTGCGATCGCCAAGGTGTGGTACGTTCCAAATATCCACTAACCAAATCTTTATAACGTTGGGCAATAATAACGCGGGTGGCGCGATAGCCTTGGGTATAGAGTCTGTCCAGTGCCTCGTGAATTTCAAAACGAATCCCATCTGGATGGGTATGCTGTCGGTACCATTGACCGTTCCAACGTTTCCAATGCCGTCCAGACTGCAAGTGAAGCAGTTTCTCCGTTTGCGGATCCGCTTCAAAGGCGCCGTGTCTGGGACACAAGTACGTATCCGTTAAAGTCAGTGCCGGGATGGTTTGGCGGCAGTGAGGACACTGAATTTCTGGACCAAAAATTGGATATTGCCAGCTTGGTTCGATCATTCCAGAGTGTCCGAGAATCCTTTTCGATCTTTCAGTTTGGTTCCGTGCAATTGCCAGTTTTATGATAGCGACAGGCCGAATAGGAAAGCAAAGTTAACTTCCTACTTGCCTATTCTAAAGCCTTTCTTATTGTTACGGGAAACCATCATGGAAAATCTTAACCAGCTTCAGTCTCTTTTACCTTCTTATTGGGAAGCTCCCGACCTCTCAGCTGCCGCCTTTGTTGCTCCCAATGCTGTGGTTTTGGGAAATGTGACAGTAGCCTCTGGAGCCAGTATTTGGTACAGCAGTGTCGTACGGGCGGATGTATCTCCCATTGAAATTGGCGCCAGTACCAACATTCAAGATGGCGCGATTCTCCACGGCGATCCCGGAGAACCCACAATTTTAGAGGATTTGGTAACTGTGGGACATCGGGCAGTGGTGCATTCAGCCATTCTAGAACGGGGGAGCTTGATTGGTATTGGAGCGACCATTTTAAACGGGGTTCGCATTGGTGCTGGTAGCATTATCGGAGCTGGCGCCGTGATTACCAAGGATGTACCAAAACAATCCCTTGCTGTCGGCGTACCGGCCAAAGTGGTGCGGGAAGTTTCGGACGAGCAAGCAAGCGAACTCATGGAACATGCTAGAAAGTATGAAAAACTGGCTATGGTCCATGCTGGTAAAGGTACGGATTTGGGCTTTTGCTAGCTCGTCTGAGTTTTGTAAAGTTTTGTAAATTTAATTGTGAAAAACGATCGAACTCAGGCAGAATAATGAATAGATTCTGAGAGTAATTGTTAAAGTTCATAAAGCTGGGTTGAAGAGGTGTTACAGTTATGGATTGGCGTTGGCTGATTGTTTTATTACCGATTCTAGTAGCTGGCAGCTGGGCTCTTTACAATATCGGAAAAGCTGCTATCAAGCAGGCACAAGACTTCCTGAATAAAGAAGCTTAAATTCGTTCAGCTTTTTAATGTTCCAAGTCTCCCAAAAGGGACATCAAGTACCTACAGACTGCTTCTTCCTACTATAGAAGCAGTCTTGCTTTTTTTTCGGTGGTATCCGAAATATAAAAACCGCAAATTGGATCCATGATAGGGGATAGACGACCAGTCCTACCATAGGTCATCCGATGTATATAGACCACGAAATCATAGGGGCAGTGCCTCCATGCCTGCGCCGACAAAAGCAACGGAAATCACCAAATCCCCACAGGGGTTGTCCCTACAGAACAATTGTGGTTTTCCCATGTCATTTGGTATCAAAATATCTTTTTACTGATTTTTTGTAGAAATTTTATAGGCTCTTTGAAAGCGGATTTATCAGGATCCGGTAATTCCCTATCAATTAGCAGGGGTTCAATTTCCTTGTTTTTGTAGGGTTTGTTTGAGGGTTGCTAGTTCGTCGCGATGTCCAACTGCTGTCACCATACTTTGATGGTGGGTTTGGGATTCGGAGTGTGGTTGTACTTGAATTTTGACCTGTTCGATACGATTGGCTCCCCGCCAGTAAAAGACTCCTGCTAAGGGAGCAAAAAGCACCAGAGCGTAAACGAAATTGGCTGCTGGTTCTGGGAACAAAAGAGCTAACACCAAAGCCAGACAAAGCAATCCCACGGCAGCTAGAGCAGATAAAAAGATTGCTAGAAACCAACTGGGACGTACGTGTCCTTCAAAGGTAATTTGTTTTTGGGTGGCATCTTCTGCGATCGCGTAGTATGCTCGTTGTTGGAAATAGGATTTTACCTGCTCCAACAGCGTATCTTGGGGCTGTTCGCAGGTTAGCTGCATTTGTTGGATGCGGTCTTTCACAGAAGCCTTGATAAAGAAAAACAATCCTACTGCTAGCAACAGCGTTAGAAAAAAGGTTGATGAAAGTACAGACGTTTGCATAGTTATTCTTTCTATCTGCAGCTATTTAGATTTCTTTACATTATTTTACAAGCTAGAAGAACATTTCTCATGTTTTTCAGCGATCGCTTCCTTAGCGAGAGGTATCGCCTTCATCAGGATAAGATGGCGGTGGAAACTGTTTGCTTTGCGATTCTTTGGACTGCTGTTGGGATGCGGAATCCGATTCCGACGTAGTTGGTGGCTCTTGTTGGCTGGTTGGGTCTGTTTCTCCTTGCACTTTGGTGGCTGCGGACCTTCCCGCCGATTCTTGCGGTAAAACTCCCAGCGACTCCGGGTCTTGTTGAATTTGCGGCCATTGCTGGCGGTACAGCAGTTCCAGTTCGTTGCCAGCCTGTCGAAACACTTTCACTTGGGAAGACAGGAACAACTGAAACAACCGATAAAATACCAAACTGACAATCGCCACAATCAATCCACCAGCAGTACTGTACAAAGCTTCTCCAATTCCCAGAGTGACACCGGCTGTGGAAGCAGTGCCCAAATCACCAAGGCGAATCGAACTGAGAGAATTAATCAATCCCAAAACCGTTCCCAGCAAACCAATAAGCGGCGATATAGCAATCACACCTTCTAAAACTTTTTCTCCCCGACGCATGTTGGTTAGTTCGTTTTCCGCCGCTGCTTCCAATGCCAAGCGAAAGGATTCTGGTTCCGGTTGTTGCAGTTGTAAGGGAGCGTACAAATAGCGACCAATAGGGCGTTTTCTAGCTTTAAAAGCAATTTCCCGAGCCACTTGCCAATCATAACGAGCGGCTTCCAACACCAAGTTGACAATTTCCTGTTCTTTACTGAGAACGCTCAACCAAAACCACAGTCGTTCAAAAATGATACTGGTAGCGAGGATAGATAGAACCAGCAACGGCCACATCGCTATCCCGCCTTTGTCAAAAATTTCCGCAATATTCACCGTCTATCTCCTAGTGATTCCAAAAGCTTCAGTTTGACCTTGGTAGCAAATAAAAAATACACCTGCCACAACCAACAGGTGAACCTTCGATTGACTGCCATCTATTTTAGGAGAAGTAGGGAAGAGACTAGCCGCAAAGAACAGAAAAATACTGGCAAACATAGGTAGACGGGGAGTAGAAAGAAAACCTACCTATTGCCAGCTAACTTTCCCGAAACTAGGTTCCGAGGTAATAAAAATGGTTAGCTAAATTGCCAATAAAGGGCGAACGATGGGATTCGAACCCACGAATGGCGGAACCACAATCCGCTGCCTTAACCGCTTGGCCACGTTCGCCATGTTTCGTCTCAATCGCTTTCGTATTGTAACCCAATCTAGGAAATTGAGTAAAGACCCCTATGGAAAAATTTGCCTGGGCAACAAAAAACAAATTATGTGGGTCTATTGACCGGTAACTGAGGCAAAATAGAAGTGTCCTGCTAGCACGAACCCAAATACCATATGGGTCTACAGCTCAGGTTTTGTAAATTTTAGGATACTTTCATGAAAAGAATCAAGACAACTGTTTCGATTGGTGGTTTGGCGATTGTGGGATTGGGGATTGGTATGGCACTAACCAATCCCAAACCGTCTGCTTATCACTCCTTCGCTGCCAAGAAACTGGCCCAATACCTGCAAGAGAATGTCTGCGACGACGTTCCCAACTTGATCCAACAGCAGTGCCGGAATTTTGCCAACGCCGGCCAAGATCGATTTAAGAGAATTGCTGAGGATACAACGGAGCGTCAAAATTTTATTTTCTTCAGTATCTACAAAACCGATATTGATACGCCACCAGGAATTTCTTCCTACCATTTTTCCACGGTTGGCGTTTTTAACCAATTTCACATTTATGAAGCTGAGAAGAAAAAATAATCGGTGTATTTTGGTAAGTGATAATACGCAAATGACGAGTTACTCCCCTCAAAAATCAGTAATCCTGTCATTCTCAGAAGATACGAGAAAAACGTACGATTGAAGGGTGAAAGGGTACAGAAGCTATACCCTACAAAAGGGGGGGAGTACTCATGAAATTATCTGTAGATACCCTAGCTCGTAAAGCCATATATACAGGTCAAATCACCTGTAGAGATTACAATGCATTGATGGAAGCTTTGCCCTATTTAAATCCTACTTATGAGGAGCGACAGGCAATTAAGCAAATGGTTATCAATATGTATCGCGGTCAGGTTCGCATCGTAGATGGTTGTTCGGTAGCGGCGTAAAAATCCGTTATTTCCAAGCTGAAAGGAAAACAAATTTTCCTAGCAAAGTGACAAGGTGGCTACAATTGTATAGCCTTGAAATCGATCTAGGGTGCATGAAAAGCTAGGTCTGAAGATTCAAAAATTCGGAATTATCCCCCATTCAAGCCAGAAAGAGAAAATGATGGCCCAGCCAATCGCAACAGGCTGGGCCATTTTAATGTTGGTTATTGGTTGGCGATTTCTAGAGCTTGTTGCAAACGAGGGCGATCGCGACCTTTACGGTTTAAAATCATCCAAGAATGCATCAAATCCGGTCCTTGCAAAGCTCCGGTAAGGGCAGCTCGTAAGGATTTCATGACCAGGCCTTTTTTCACCTTTTGTTCTTTGGTGATGGTTTTTACGATCGCTTGCGCATCGTCTAAGGTTAAGTTGGGATTGCTTTCGGTAGCATCGGTGACAGCTTGAAGGGCTGTTTTGGCATTTTCTTGCCGCAACATATCTTTGGCATCCCCATCCATGTCTACTCTCTCGATAAAGAATACCCGACTCATGTCTGCGGCTTCTGACAGGCGGGTTAAACTGGGTCCAATCAGAGCAGCAATTTCTTCCAACCACGCGCGATCGCTTTGCGGGTCAAACTCAAAACCAGCCTCTTGCCAGTAAGGAATTAGTAAATCGGTCAGTTCCCCGGCACTCATGTTGTGCAGGTACTGGCTGTTAATCCAATCCAGTTTATCCCAGTCAAATTTGGCGCCAGCTTTGTTAATTCGCTCTAGCTGAAATTTACTGGCGGCTTCTTCTAAGGTGAAAATTTCCTGTTCGTCGGGTGGCGACCATCCCAGCAAGCTCATGTAATTGGCCAAGGCTGGCGCTGTAAATCCCATGGCGTAAAATTCGGAAACGGAGGTAACGTTATCTCGCTTGGATAGTTTCTGACCGCTAGGACTGAGAATCAAAGGGGTGTGGGCAAATTCCGGTGGGGTTTTGCCAAAGGCTTCGTACAGCAGGATTTGCTTGGCAGTGTTGGCCAGGTGGTCTTCCCCGCGAATCACGTGGGTAATATCCATATCAATGTCATCCACCACCACCGCTAGGTTATACAGGGGTTGACCCATTTGTTCGCGGCTGGCAGCACGAGCAATGACCATGTCGCCACCTAGGTCGCTGCCTTTCCAGCTCATGGTACCGCGAATGCGATCGCGCCAAACAATTTCCCGATTATCGTCAATTTTAAACCGAATGACGGGGGTGCGACCTTCAGCTTCAAATGCGGCTTCCTGTTGGGGGGTTAAATCCCGGTGGCGGTTGTCGTATCGCGGTGCTTGCCCTTTGGCTTTTTGGGCTTCGCGCATTTGGTCTAATTCTTCCGTTGTACAATAACAACGGTAGGCTAACCCTTTCTCTAACAGGGTTTGGATGCTTTGGCGATACAAATCCAAACGTTGGGATTGATAGTACGGACCTTCATCCCAATACAATCCCAGCCATTTTAAACCGTCGAGGATGTTTTGGGTGTATTCGGCTTGCGATCGCTGGTAGTCGGTGTCTTCAATGCGTAAAATAAACTGACCGCCTTGGCTGCGGGCAAACAGCCAGTTAAAAACGGCGGTTCTGGCCGTACCAATGTGTAAATTTCCCGTGGGACTGGGAGCTAATCGAACTCTTGCTGTCACAGATATATTTCTCCGCAAAACTCGCCAAATGTCTATTGTAGACGGTTTTGCTATTTTATAACGCTAGCTCTTGCCATTTCGGCTGAGAGCATTTTTAAGAAAACGGGACTGACGGGATTCGAACCCGCAACTTCCGCCGTGACAGGGCGGTGCTCTAACCGGTTGAACTACAGTCCCTTGCTTGTCGCAAGTGCCCTCTTTTTCTAAGGACATCTTCTATTATCACCAACACAACTAGATTTGTCAACGGGTGACAAAGAAAATTTTGCCCAATTTAGTAGCTTTTCGCGGAACGCCGAGGAAAGAAACCCTAGGCATCCAACGTCAAATCGTGCTGTGAAGAGGTTGTTTGAAGAAATTGAAATTTGCAACTACGATACGCGCATAGCTACGTTTCAAGGATGGAAAGACTCCGGCGACGCGATCGCGAACGGGAAAGGCGAACAAGTATTTGGTCTCATTGCTTTGTGTGAACTGCAAGCCTACGTCTACATTGCAGAACAAATGGACCAACCGGAGTTGGCAGAACGGTGGCGTTCCCAAGCACGGGATTTGCAAGCCCGATTCAACAGTGATTTTTGGATCGAATCGGCAGATTATTGTGCTTTGGCTTTGGGATGGTCAAGGGAATCAGGTAGACAGCATTACCTCCAATCCCGGTTATTGTCTTTACCTTCTTTGAAAAAGTTTAAAACTAGATAAAACTTGTATTTATGAGGAGTCGTTCGGCGTTTGGGGGATTCGGCTCCTCAGAGCTTATCCCCTGCTTACAATCCCATGGGCTACCATTTGGGTTCCGTATGGTCCCACGATCGTGCTTTGGTTACTATCGGGTTGCGATCGCTAGCAGAGGAATTGTTCGAAATGAGCCGACACCAGCCTTTTCAACGACCACCAGGATGATTTTGCGGTTACCAACGTGGCGGCGAACGACCGCCGATTACCTATCCCATCGCCTGTTCTCCCCAGGCTTGGGCAACGGGCAGTATTTTCCAATTATTGCAAATAATGCTCAATCCCATTCCCGATACTGCCAACAGTTGTCTGCGTCTGGTCAAACCCACTTTGCCAGCTTTCTATCTCGCTTATCTGTCAGTAACTTACAAGTAGGCGAGAGTCGTATCGATTTGGAATTAGAACGGCAAGGTCAGCATACCGCCTGTCGCGTTTTCAAACAACAAGGCCATATCAAAATTTCCATTGAACCTTAATTTTTGATAGAAACAGTGGAGGAAGTAGAAGGTCATTATTCAGGCTTGGCCTCAACCATGATAAACTAGAAACGGAAAAATGCAGCACGAGTGCCTACGATGGGGAAATTCTCAAAAACGTAGGGAAATCCATTATCCCAGCGAGGTTTTGAATGTAGTTTCCCGATCGATAGGTTCAGTGTCATTTTTTTTGGATGTTTCCTCAAACTATCAAGGATTCTTGTAGAAATCGCAAGCAAAAACTTGCAAGCATTGGTACTATTCGCGAGGTGGCATTGTGCGAATCAGGAGGTTTTCTCTATCCCAGTTTCCCATAGCGAAACTAGCCTGTTACGTAGTGACTTTTTGTGTGGGTGTCTTACTAGCCGTGGGTGTCATGAACCTACTACCGTCAGCAGGCATGGCTGCTGTAGATTCTTCCAAGGCCGTTCTTAGCAGAACCACGGGGGAAACTCCCAAACAGGCTGCCATTCCCGTACCCACCGATAGCGAAAACGGCAATTTTGTCACGGCTGCTGTGGAACGAGTGGGATCGGCCGTGGTACGTATTGACACAGCCCGTACCATTACCCGCAATATCGAACCATTTGACGATCCGTTTTTTAGAAGGTTTTTTGGCGAAGATTTCTTTGGGCAAATGCCTAGAGAACGGAAGGTACGCGGTCAAGGTTCGGGATTGATTGTGGATAGCAATGGCATTGTGGTTACCAACGCTCACGTGGTAAAAAATGCCGACCGGGTGACGGTAACCCTCAAAGATGGTCGTAGCTTTGATGGGGAAGTTCGCGGAAGTGATGAAGTTACTGACTTGGCTGTGGTAAAAATTAGCGGGCGATCGCTACCGGTAGCCGAATTGGGAGATTCTGACAAATTGCGTGTCGGCGATTGGGCGATCGCTTTGGGAAATCCTTTGGGATTGGATAGTACGGTCACCTTGGGAATTATCAGTACCCTGAACCGTTCCAGTTCCCAAGCTGGCATCCCAGACAAACGGTTGGATTTCATTCAAACCGATGCGGCGATTAACCCAGGCAACTCCGGCGGTCCTCTTCTCAACGAACGCGGAGAAGTCATTGGTATCAATACCGCCATTCGTGCCGATGCCAACGGTATTGGCTTTGCCATTCCTGTCAATAAAGTGAAAGAAGTCAAAGGTCCGCTATCCCGTGGGGAAGCCGTTCAACATCCCTTCGTGGGGATCCAAATGGTGACCCTAACGCCGGAAATGGTCCAGGAAAATAATAGCGATCCCAATACCTTGATGCAGCTACCCGACCGCAAAGGGGTTTTGGTGGTTCGCGTGATGTCGAATACACCGGCAGAGAGAGCTGGTATTCGTCGCGGCGATGTGATTTTTGAAGTAGAAGGCAAATCCGTTACCAGTGCCAGTCAATTGCAAGATGTGGTGGAAGCTTCCCAGGTTGGAGATGTGCTAACCTTTAAGATTCAAAGAAGCGATCGCACCTTGACCCTCGACGTACGCACGGCCCAACTGCGCAATGCTAGTTAGAATCTCCATCATTTAATATAAAAAAGGGCAGCTAGGTTTTCAGTTCCTGCTGCCCCAATTTTTTGCATTTAGACTGCTGCTAGCAAACTGAAGGCTGGAGTTCTAAAACGCCAACCCGGGAAAAAAGGATAAATAAGAATCCATTAAATCCTTGGTAATGGGCGGACAAACAATCGAGGTATCCTGCAACCCTTGCAGCGTATTGGTACAGTCAAAATCAGGCGTATGCTGGTACAACTGCATCAGCGTCAAGTCGCCACAGACCTTTTCTGCAAACAAAGGAACCAACGGCGACAGAGCGTGGTCGGGGAATCGTTTGGTTTCCCGTATTA
>CAYZHY010000080.1:0-17109 GCA_964477525.1 uncultured Geitlerinema sp.
AGGGAAAAGCGTAGGGTGCCGGTGGTGAGGTCCCACACTTTCACGGTTTTGTCTTCTGACCCAGAAACGGCGAGGGAGCCATCGGCGCTGGTGGCTACGGACCTGACCAAGTCGCTGTGACCGCTTAAAGTACGCAGCAGCGGTCCCCCCGGCGGCATCAAATTGGCTGCTATCGGACGCAACCGGGGCGTTGTTTGCTGCTGTTTTGCTTGGTCCAGAACTTGACGAATTTCCGGCAGGTCGTACGGTAAAAGCCTTCCCCACAGTTGTCCCACAAGTTGGGTGGCATCCTGGCTGAGAATATGTGCCGATAGCCGCAATGCTCCCTGAATCAAACGCAATGCCCGCACGGTCTCCGAGTTCAAGTTGGCTTGGACTTGTTCTTCCTGCAGCCACTCGTAATCCTCAAGCAATGCCTGTACGCCAAATTCGGGATGCTGTACTTTGTTAGCGATAAAGTCGTAGTTGGCAAGCAGCTTGCAGTATTCCCGATAGCGTTCCGACCGAACCAAATTGTAAGGATAGCTCCCCAGACAGATCCGTTGTATGTAGCGAGGTTTGGCAGCTAACCTTTCAGTTAGGGTCGTCATGGTTCACCAATTTCCCCAAATAAGTAATCAGCAATGCGCCCGTTTACCTCGCGAAATAGCTTCCGCGTGGGTTTCAGTTCCGCCTTTCCCTTTAGAAAATCCAGAAAACTAGTGTGATAGATAGTATAGCAATCTTCCCCATCCTCGGGCCGTACCTTCAAATACTCCCGCCAGTCCCGCAAAACTTCATTTACCTCCGCAATATCCGCATCCAAAACATCAGCCACTACCTGTGCCGGAACCGCTGCCCCAATTTCCACCAACACAAACAGCACCATCACCCGCATCTGCCGTTCTGCTTCTTCCATCCCCATGCGTTGCCAATGGGTGTGGTAGTACTCCTGCAATCCCTGGGGCAGTTCTCTCAGTTCCAAATCTTTGTACCAGCCTGCTTTCAAGTCTGGTAGCACGTAGCGCAGGTACATAAAGTTATTTTCGCTCTTATCCGCCAGGGTCGCCACAAAGGTTTCCCGATCCAAGTGCCGTTGCTGCGTCCACTGTTGCAGGGATTTTTCCTCCTCCCACCACCGCTGCAGGTACTGTTCGATATCTTGCCGGCAGTAGGGTTCGTACTCTTTGCCCTCTAAATCCAGTTCCGCCGTTGGCACCCCTGGCGAAACGGTTAGCTGCTTGTTTTCCAGGGCATAGGGTCGCCGGGTCAGCAGAAAATAAACTTGGAAAGGCAGTTCCTTGGGCAGGTGGAGCAGGTTTTCCCCGGGTTCCTGGGTCACCTCGTCCAACGCATCCACTACCACCACCAACCGCTCTCCTTGGGGAATTTGCGCAGCTACCTTTTCCAGCAATCCCCGCAAATCGTCCTGTTCTACATCGGTGAGTTCGTAGCGACGTTTTAGCTGTTGGCGCAGGCTTTGGAGAAACTGTTCCGGTCGATTGCGCCCTTCGGCGAGGATGTTAAAAAAGCAGGGGCAGCGATGGTCGCTGACATATTTGGCAGCAATGGCACTTTTGCCGATGCCGGCTTCTCCCAGAATGGTGAAGTAGCCGCAACGATGTTGGTTGATAAAGCTTTGGAATTTCTGAAAGACAAATTCGCGACCGCAAAAGCGTCTGATTTTCTCTTGGATGAGGGCTTGAAAATCGATGGGAATCGATTCTTCGCCGTACCAATCTTGAGGATCCACAATATCGGTTGGCTGAATTCCTAGAACTTGAGAAATATTTTGTACCGCCACTCGCTCTACGCCATTTGGACAATCTTTTGTTCCCAAAAGGCGTTTGATGGTATCGACTGATGTATAAGCTCGCTTGGCCAGTTCTTCAATTGTCAATCCTTGAGCTTTATACGTTTCTCTCAGTTTTTGCTTGCCGCTGGAACTCGATTGTACTTTGTCCGATGGCCGCATTATTCAAGTTAATAATAAAACCAAAACGATCCCAAATATGTTTTTGATTCTAGCCAATCTTGGAATTGAATGTCTAGGGCAGAGAATATGTTTTTGGCTGCCCCATTTGCCCCGTAAAAGAGGGCAGCAACGGCAAACATACGTACCCTATCAGCCCTCGACTGCTACCTGTTCGCTGGATAGATTGAAATTGTTGCAAATGATTTGGGAGTGAATGAAAGATGTTTCGTATTTTTTCCAATTCTTCCAACCAAGGCAGCGATCGCCAAAACCACCAAAACGAGTTTGAAGTCCAAGCAAAAAGAGAAGTCCTGCGCCAGTCGCGACTCAGTTTTAACATGGCTATTTGTACGACGGTTGCTTCCCTGGGCATGACGCTGTTTGGCATTGGTCTGCTATATTTTGATAAAATCACCGAATCGGCACTCACAACGACCAGCGGTACGGCAGCCAGTCTCACTAGCGTTCAGTTTGCCCAAACCAAAAAGAATGAGTTGCAAAAGCTGATTCGAGAACTCAATGAAAAAGATGGCGCTTGATGGTCGTTGTTGGTTTCTGTAGGGGCGTTTCGCAAAATGTCCCTACATCCAGATTGTTGGTAAAATCAATAAAGCGGAAAAGCGATCGCTACCTTCTACAGTCCGATTGAAAAGCATAGGTTCGCTAGAGGGAGCTTTCTGATATTTTGGTCTATATTTGCCCAGTTTTGCCTCGCTCAAGATATTTGTTGGGGATTTGCTGAAAGAACCATTGCTGTAGAACTGGTTGTGGGTACAATTGGCTAGGCGCATGTAAAACATCCAACGAACAACAGGGGAACCGTTCAAACCTATGCTTAGAAATGGAATTGGAATTCGGACAGCACAGACCCTTTCCGAACGCCTGCGGGGGCAAATTCACGTGTACGACGGCGAAGGTAAGGGCAAATCCCAGGCAGCTTTGGGGGTGGTTTTGCGTTCCATTGGTTTGGGAATTGACAAACCCCAGCAAACGCGGGTGTTGCTGCTGCGGTTTCTGAAAGGTCCGGGTCGCGAATATACGGAAGATACAGCGATCGCGGCGTTGCAGCAAGGCTTTCCCCACCTGATCGACCAAGTACGCACGGGTCGCGCCGAATATTTTGGACCCGACGAAATTACTCGTTTTGACCGCCAGGAAGCACAGCGTGGCTGGGATATTGCCAAAGGTGCGATCGCGTCTGGTTTGTACTCGGTAGTGGTTTTGGACGAACTCAACCCCCTCATCGATTTGGGATTGCTTTCCATTGAGGAAGTGGTCAAAACCCTGAAAAACAAGCCAGAATATCTAGAAGTCATCGCCACCGGACGGTCCGCACACCCCAAATTGGTGGAAATTGCCGATTTGCACTCGGAAATGCGTCCCCAACACCATACCGAACACAGCATCGACGGCGTGGAAATCTATACCGGGTCCGGCAAAGGCAAATCCACCAGCGCCTTAGGCAAAACGCTACAAGCCATTGGCAAAGGCATCAGCCAAGACCAATCCCATCGGGTTCTGATCGTACAGTGGTTGAAAGGCGGCAGCGGCTACACGGAAGATGCTGCGATCGCGGCTTTGAAACGAACCTATCCCAGCCTGGTAGACCACCAACGCTGCGGTCGGGATGCTATTGTCTGGTACAACGACCGCCAGGATATCGACTATCTAGAAGCAGAACGGGGATGGGAAATTGCCAAAGCTGCTATTGCTTCCGGGTTGTACAAAACCATTGTTCTCGACGAACTCAACCCGGTGGTGGATTTGGAACTACTCGATCCCAACCCCATTGTAGAATCGCTGCTGCGCAAACCCAAAAATACGGAAGTGATTGCCACCGGTCGCTGCAAAAACATTCCCCCCTATTTCGACCTGGCCAAAATTCACTCGGAAGTTTACTGCCACAAACATTACGCCAACGAAGGGGTGGAACTGAAACAAGGGGTCGATTTTTAATTGGTTTTGCTAACAAAGTAATACCAAATCCGTACTGCAAAGACCCAAAAAATTTCCCACCTCACCACCTGCAGTTTTCTTCCCCCTCCTCCCCCTCCTCCCACTCCTCCCCCTCCTTTATCTCAAATGTGATTTGTACAAATCGGATTTCGTATAAGTTATGTACAATCCGCTGACTGGTTCCAAATTTCCCCAACCGCTGGATAAAGTTGCCTTAGCCGCGATCGCTGTTTTGCTAGTGGCGATCGCTTGGTTGGCTTTCGCTGGCGAACGGGTACCGCCACGGGTGGTGAGTTTTTCTTGGTCCGACCAACAAATTAGTGCTGACGACCGCGCTTTCACCATGACCTTTAGCCGACCCATGGACACCGAAAGCGTGGCCGAAAACCTACGCCTCGACCCATCTCTGCCAGGTAAAATCAGTTGGGCCGGACGGCGGATGGCTTATACGTTAAATTCTCCCATTCCTTACGGTACCCGCTTTCAAATTGTCTTGGAAGGGGCGCGCGATACTTACAGCAAACAAGGAAAAGACAAACAAATTCAACCCTTTTCCGATTATTTCAGCAGTCGCGATCGCGTTTTTGCTTATTTGGGGGTCGATGGCGAAGAGCGAGGCAGGTTGATGCTGGTGAACCTCACCAATTCCCAAGAAAACTTTCCCATTGCCCTTACTCCCAAAAACTTAATCGTCAGCGATTTTCAACCCTATCCTCAAGGCGATCGCATTTTATTCGCTGCCACCGACCGCCGCCACTTTCAAAAAGAAGGCACCTACGACAACAAACTCTACACCGTCACCACTGGCATTCGTTCTACAGAAGCCCCACCAGACACCCCCAAACCAGAAGCCGGCCAAATTACCCAAATTTTGGACAATCAAAACTATAAAAACCTGCGCTTCGACCTGTCTCCCGACGGCCAAACCATCGCCGTTCAACGGACCAATCGCCAGAACCCAGGCAGCGATTTTGGGGTGTGGGTATTGCGGGAAGGAGAATCCCCCCAACAGTTGCCCACTAAAGCCGGTGGTGATTTCGCGATCGCGCCAGACAGCAAAACCTTAGCCATGGCCCAAGGACAGGGCATTGCCATTTTACCCCTCGATCCGGAACGCAAATCTAGTAAATCCACCGTGGAACCTATCGAGTTTTTACCGGAATACGGGCAAATTTTGGGCTTCGATCCCGATGGCAGCCAAGCCGCCTTGGTAAAATTTAACAACGACTACACGCGATCGCTGTTTCTCGCCAACATTCAAGGAAAAGAAACCGAAATCTTACGCACCAAAGGCTCCATTCTCAGCGCCACCTTCGACCCCACCGGCCAAACCCTGTACTGCGTCCTCACCGACCTCATTGAAGGGGAAAAATACGTAGAACAACCCTACATCGCCAGCTACAACCTACAAACCCAAAATTGGCTGCGCCTGTGGAACCTGCCCCAACAGCGAGATATTCAAATCAGCCTGGCCCCCGATGGTCTCTCCTTATTGTTCGATCGCTTGGTTGCCGACAATTCTGACAGCAGCGATAGCAATCGAGCTTTGCGAACGGAAACCGGTATGCCAATAAAGTCAGCGCGGGTTTGGATCTTACCTTTGGTACCGCCAACCGCTGCCGACCAAGAACCCCAACCCAAGCAACCGGAAAAACTCCCTTTAGCTGGCCTGCGTCCCCGTTGGATTCCGTGATTCAGTAGGGTAGAATGGAGCAACGATTGAACAGTGAATGCAGATTTAGGGGGATATTGTGAAAGCCGTTGTCATGACCGCAGCTGGAGAACCAGAAGTTCTGCAACTGCAATCGGTTCCGCAACCGCAAATCCAAACCGAAACGCAAATGCTGGTGCAACTGAGGGCCGCAGGCATCAATCCTATTGACACCAAAGTGCGCCAGCGGGGAACGTTTTATCCCGACCAAGAACCGGCGATTTTAGGATGCGATGGGGCTGGTGTGGTTGAAGAAGTGGGTTCTGCCGTGCAAAATTTCCAAGCCGGCGATGAAGTTTATTTCTTTAATGGCGGCGTAGGAGGCCCCACGGGAAATTACGCAGAATATACAGTCGTGGATTATCGCTTTGCTGCCAAAAAACCGCAATCGTTGAGTTTTGCCGAAGCTGCCGCTGCACCTTTGGTTTTAATTACTGCCTGGGAATCCCTGTACGACCGAGGTCAATTGCAAGCCGGACAAACGACGTTAATCCACGCGGGTGCTGGTGGTGTCGGTCACGTGGCAGTTCAACTAGCAAAGCTACAAGGCGCTAACGTGGCGACAACAGTAGGGTCTCAAGAAAAAGCCGACTTTAGTCAAAGTTTGGGTGCAGATTTACCGATTTTATATAAAGAAAAGGATTTTGTGGAAGCGGTTTTGGCATGGACCCAACAAGAGGGAGTCGATTTGGCTTTTGATACTGTTGGCGGCAAATTGTTGGAGAATACCTTTGGTGCAGTCAAAGTATATGGAGATGTGGTTACCCTTTTGGAACCGGCAGCAGATACTTCCTGGAAAGTGGCACGCAAGCGCAACCAACGCATTAGTTTGGAACTGATGCTGACCCCGATGACCATGGGGTCGGTCACTTACCGCCAAGACCAGACGAAAATTCTCAACCAATGCGCGCGTTTGATCGATGCTGGCAAGCTCAAAATTTGCCTCAACCACACGTTTCCTTTGGAACAAGCTTCCCAAGCACACCGTCTGCTGGGACAAGGTTCGATGCTTGGTAAAATTGCCCTGGGAATTGGTCAGTCTGCTCGTTAAAATAGCAAGATGGCAAGCGGGGCTTCACAATTTTTTACCAAGTCTTGGGGGTTTCCCATATTCCTTATTTCTTGTATAAATTCATGAGGAGGAGATTTATGTTTAAAAAATCGTTTGTTGGTTCTGGTTGGAAATCCGTTGTAGCAGTTTCTATTTGCGGTACGGTTTGCTGGTTGGGAACGAGCGCTCCTAGTTTGGCAGTTCCTCAAGGGCAAAATGTAGAAACGGCGGCTGCTACTTATATCGCACAGTCAGAAGATATTCAGTCGATTGCCGAGAATTTGGTGCAGTTACTGTCTGAAAACAAATACGAAGAAGTACAAAATTTGTTCGGCAATCCGATTCAAGATGAAGTTTCTTCTGAAAGCTTGCAAAATCACAAAGAAAACTTTATTGCTTTGCACGGAAATTTTCAACAAATTTTAGGGACTCGCAATCCAGAAGAAAATTTGGTGGTGGTGGAAGTGGAAACAATCCAGGGTAGTACTGATATATTTGTGATTTTTAATGATGAAAACAAAGTAGTGGGTGTCGATTACGTGCAAGAGTCAGAAAATAACCAGTCGTAGCTTTTATGGTTCGTGACGGGAATTGGCAAAGTTCGTATGCAGGGAAATTTCTACGTCTCGACGCTGCATAGCTTGTTGAAAGTTAGCGGTTGGCAAAGCTGCTTCTACCGGAAAAACACCCGCTGGAAATAAATTTCCCGATAAGAGATATTCAGCAACCGCGCCAGTTCCCTGACCGACGGCGGTCATGGTATTATCGCCGCTGTAGCTAACGATCGCTTGAGCTGGGTTGCCATTGTGTTGGCCGGTGATTTCTGCGACCATGGCTACGCCAATGCCCGTCCAGCGATCGCTGAATTGGGTCATTTGATGGCTGGCTTTGGATAAAAATTCGATGGTTTGCGGATCTTGCAGCCACTTGGATGGCAACTGCGCTACCATCCAACTCAGAAAATTGTACAAATCGGGAACGGACCCAAATTTACTGGTGACGGTTTGTACGGGAAAAATCTGCGGCAGGGTATACGCTTCGATGGTGGGAAACCAGTAAACGCCCACTTTTCCGTATTGGGGAAAATCAACGGTTTCTCGTTCGCTGTAGGGTTTGACTTGCTGCCATCTACCATCGATATAAGCAGAAAATGGATGTTGCAGTTCCAAAAAGGTGGTCCGCATCACCGTCACGCCAGCTCCCCCGGAACCGGCAACAGCATAGCGCAAATGAACGGATGACGGTTCGTCAAATTGCTCGATTCCCATTTTGGCCATGCTGTTGGAAATTCCGGGAAATACACCACTGCTGAGAATGGCGGTAATGCCAGCGCATTCGGCTTCATCATGTAACTGCCAGCAGTTGCTTACGTACTTGGGGTCGTCGCTGATGTCTACATAATTGACGCCCTGTTGGATGCAAGTTTTTAACACCCGCGTGTCTCGATAGCGAAACGGTCCGGCACAGTGAATAACTAACTTGTGGGCTGCGATCGCTTTTTCTAAGGCTTGGCGATCGTCCAAATCCAAGGTTTGAGCTTGTACGCGCTGGCTTTGACCGGCCAAATCCGAAGTGCGAGTACGTCCGGTCACCGAAATTTGCGCGGATGTATAAGCCAACAAATCCCGGGCCACGCTGCTGCCCACTTCTCCAGTCCCACCTAAAATTAAAACGCGATCGCTCATGACTCTTCTTGTTTCCCAATCGGCAACTCACTCAACAGCATCGCCGCTATAATAGCACCAGCGCCAACCAGTCCTTGCAATCCCAACCGTTCTTGTATAATTAAATAAGCAAACACCGCTCCCCAAACCGGTTCTAGGGTAAAAATAATGGCGGCTTCCGGGGGATTGACCATACTTTGTCCCCAAGTTTGAAACCAAATGGTCATGGCCGTAACAATGGCACCCAGGTACAGGACTGGAATCCAGGGGAAGTGGCTAACAAAACCATCAGCAAACGGGATAGTTGACAGCCACTGCGGTTGCGCCACCATCACCCATCCCAGGCAAAACAGCGTCGTGGTTCCCAACTGCACCCCACTGAGGGCCAGGGTGGAATATTGGCTGGCATAGCCACTCAACCGTACGATATAGGTTGCGTAGAAAAAGGCACACAACAGGGTCCAAGCATCTCCTAAGTTGGGAGGAGAACCATCGTAAGAAAGCAGTCCTACCCCAGCTACGGCAACGAGAGCTGCTATGATGGTTTGCGATCGCAATTTTTGCCCCACCAGGGTAAGCAACAAAGGTACAAATACCACATACATGGACGTAATAAAAGCACTGCGGTTGGCAGTCGTAAATTCCAAACCAATGGTTTGCGTGGCGTATCCGCCAGTCAACCACCAACCCAATTCCAATCCCGCTAACAACAATCCAGTATCACGCTTGACAAACGGCAGAAAGAAAATACTGGCGGTGGCAAAGCGAATAAAAGTCAACACGCTAGGGGGAACCTCTCCCAGAGTTAGCTTGATAACCACGTAGCTGGTTCCCCAAAGCAAGGTGGCTGCGTTTAACAGCAATACACCCAGCAATTCTTGTTTTAGTCCTGCATTCGTTTGTTCAGACACGAGTTGCTGCTAAAGTAGTTGACTGCTGTTTGCGAATACCGGCTAGTTTCATGCGAATACCCGTTTCGGGTGCCAGGGTAACACCCCGCCGTTGGGGACGCACGGGTTTCTTCTCTTCTAAGACCAACTGGTAGTTGGATAAAACGGTAGCCAGCACTAATTTTAATTCCATTTGCGCTAAAGCCGCGCCGATGCAGCGACGTACCCCGCCACCAAACGGGAGAAATTCGTAAGCGGAAAACTGACGTTCCAAAAACCGTTCCGGTCGAAATTGCTGCGGTTGGGGATAGATATCTTCCCGTTGGTGCGTTAGATAAATACATCCCATGATTAGGCTGCCGGGAGGTAGGTCGTATCCCATCAAATCAAAGGAAGTATTTTCGGGAACCATCCGGGGAAATGTGAGCATCGCCACCGGATACAGGCGCAGGGTTTCGTTACAAACCGCCGATAGGTAAGGTAGGCGCGCGATCTGCATGGGATCGGGATTTTCTCCCAAAGAAGCCAGTTCTTCTTGGAGTTGGGACAGAACCGATGGATAACGATGGCTCCAATACAGTGCCCAAGAAAGGGCAGTGGCTGTGGTTTCGTGACCGGCAAATAAGAGCGTTAGCAACTCATCGCGCAGTTCTCGATCGCTCATGCCTTCCCCAGCTTCGTCGGTGGCGGACATCATTAAGCTGAGGATATCCGTACGTTGGGAAGTGTCTTGCTGGCGGCGATCGCTAATTTCAGCATAAATGAGTTCGTCAATTTGTTGTCTAATTTTTAAAAAGTTTCCCCAGGGACTCCAGGGCCCCAGATTCTGTTGCAAAATAGGGAAAAATAAAAAGCTAGAAGTCAAATTCGAACTAAAGAAATTCATTAGCTTGCTAGTGAGGGCTTCGAGGCGTTGGTAGCGTTCTCCTTCGGTTACCCCAAAGACAGCTTGTAAAATCACCAACAAAGAAATTTTCTGCATGGCAGGGCGCGCCAAAAAGGACGTCCCCACGGAAAACTCTCCCATTACTTGTTTGGCTAAATGACAAATGGTGTCTCCATAGGCACGCAGCCGTTCTCCGTGAAAGGAAGGCATGAGCAATTGCCGCTGTCGTTTGTGGCGAGGACCATCAAGTAAAATAACGGAATATTCCCCTAGCAATGGCAGCAAAATTTCATTCACGCTTCCGGGAGCGGTTAGTTCTTTCGTATCCTTGCTTAAAATCTTTTGGATGCCCTGGGGATTATCTACGTAAATTAAAGCACTATTTTTAGAACCGACCTTGGCAGTAAATAGATCCCCGCATTGGCGTTTGGCATTTTCCATGAAGCCCACGGGATTGGCAACCCAATGGGCTTTTTGCACCCAAGCAGGCGCGTTTGGACTCGGAAGAACACTCATAAGGATGGTTGCTATCCAGAACGTCCCTTATAGGATAACCTATGTGGCTCTGGAGGAAATGAGAAAGCTTCAGGGCAAGCACACCGGCTTGCCCCTACGGCACGATTGCTAAACAAGCTCTTCGCTTTCCGATTCCGTTTCGACTTCTTCGGCTGCTTCTTCTTCTTCTTCTGCTACTGTTTGGGAACCGGCGGTACTGCCCAAGACCGAAACCACCACCAAATTCGGATCGTCGGTTGGTTGTGCGCCTTCTGGCAGTACTAGTTCGCCAATGTGCCAGGCATCTCCGATGTGCATCTTGGAGACGTCTACTTCAATATATTCGGGGATTTTATCGGGAGCAACTTGTACGTTAATTTCGTTGGCGACTTCGTCGAGAACGCCGCCTTCTTCTTTCACGCCCACCGGTTCTCCCACATAGTGAATGGGCAAGGAAACTTCCAGACTTTCTTGAGATGCGATCGCAAAAAAGCTCAAATGGTACAAATCGGGTTTGAACGGGTGGGTTTGGACTTCCCGTAAAATGGTTTGTCCTTTCCAAGATATTTCCGGAATGTTCAAAGAGATGCTGGTGTTGTTGGTGACGGCGTTTTGGACCAACAATTGGGCATCTTTTCCATTGAGAACCAACGGCGTTGATTCAGCTCCGTTATGGCCGTACAACACGGCTGGAACTTGACCGGAACGACGCAATGCTTTGGGTTTGCTTCCTTCTGGTCGTAGGTGACCTTCAATATTTAATGCCATAAGACTCTAATTCGTAAATTTTGTTGCTTGCACTTCTATGGAATGGGGATACAGGCTGCCGCAGCAGCCCTAGAGGATGCTTTGCAAATAGCGCATTATAACATCCTTTGACCTGTTGCTGCCGATCGCGGGAAACGCCCAAGATCGCTATTTAATGATGTCCGCGTTTCACGGGTCGTCCGTTGGCATCTAGCAGAGCGCGTTTGGGACCGTGGATGGGGTCTTCCACAATAATGGTTTGGTCGCGGCTAGCCCCCAAAGAAATAATAGCAATGGGAACTTTCATCAACTCTGCTAGAAACTTGAGATAATCCAACGCCGCATCGGGCAAATCTTCCAGGCTACGACAGTTTTCGGTAGATTGTTTCCAACCCGGAAGGGTTTCGTAGATGGGTTTGCACCGGGCCAGCATGCGGTTGCTAGTGGGGAAATGTTCCTGTCTTTGGCCGTCCACTTCGTAGGCGACGCACACTTTAATCTCGTCTAGGGTATCGAGAACGTCCAGTTTGGTAATGGCCAAACAATCCAAACCGTTGATGCGTACCGCATAACGACCGATGGCTGCATCGAACCAGCCACAGCGGCGGCGGCGACCGGTGGTGGTACCAAATTCCGCACCGCGATCGCCCAACAGGTCTCCCAAATCTCCCGGCAATTCCGTGGGGAACGGACCTTCTCCCACCCGGGTGGTATAGGCTTTGGCTACGCCAATCACGCGATCGATGGTGGTCGGACCTACACCAGCACCGACACAAGCCCCGCCAGCTACCGGATTGGAAGAGGTAACATAGGGATACGTGCCGTGATCTAAGTCTAAAAGCGTGCCTTGTGCCCCTTCAAATAGAATATTGCGCTTGGTGCGTACGGCTTCGTATATTTTTAGAGAAGAATCCACCACGTGGTGACGTAGGCGTTTGGCATACTCTAAATATTGCTCGATGACTTCGTTCGCATCCAGCGGTGGCAAATTGTATAATTTCTCTAAAAGGACATTTTTATAGTTAATCGTCCACGTCAGTTTATCTCGAATATCTTCCGGGTCATCGATGAAGTCTACCACCCGCAAACTTGTACGTTCGGATTTATCGGCATAGGTGGGTCCAATGCCGCGACCGGTCGTACCGATTTTCCGTTCCCCGCGTCGCTCCTCTGCCGCCTGGTCGATGTGCCGGTGGTACGGCATGGTCACGTGGGCGGTTTGGGAAATCATTAGCCGCTCGGTGGAGACATTTAGCGACTCCAGCCGATCCAATTCCTCAATGAGTACGGTCGGGTCGATGACGGTTCCAGAGCCGATGATGCACTCAGTCTCGGGATAGAGAATACCGGAGGGAATCAGATGCAGCTTGAAAGTCGTGTCGTTGACCACGACGGTGTGACCTGCGTTGACCCCCCCTTGGTAACGCACAACTACGTCTGCCGATCGGCTCAGCAAATCGGTTACTTTTCCTTTTCCTTCATCGCCCCACTGGGCACCTACTACTACGACGTTAGCCAAGGGTCTTCTACAAATTTAGTTCACACAAACTACAATTATCTTGAGAAATGGGGTCCCTTGTCAAATGAAGTTTTGTTAATATTGAAATACAAAATTTCAATCGGCAACTCGTGCATAACGACTTGCCCAGTGTCCCACTTCCTTTATCAAGGAACCTAAAAAACGGACTAACCTAATCACTGGACAAAAATCGACATTCGTGTTGATTGCGTTCGGTTCGTCCAGCCTTGGTCTCGTAGCAGACTCCGTTATTTCGGTCATGACACCTTTCGCGGGTGCTTTCCAGCCTGAAGCTCTGTCGTTCGTCGTTAAACAGGTCCAGGTGATTGACAAAAACCAGTGCGGCGGACGCAAAAAGCCGAAATAACATTGGCGAGGAAAACTTAACCCGCAAACAGCGGAGTTCATCCATTATGTATGCATTGGTTCTCGATCGAAACAAAAAACCGCTAGACCCGACCCATCCCGCTAAAGCCAGAAAAATGCTAAAAGCAGGACGAGCCAAGGTCTTTCGTCGTTATCCATTTACGATTATACTCCAAGATTTGGAGGTAGAAAATTGCGTAACTCATAATCATCAACTTAAAATTGACCCCGGTTCAAAAACCACAGGATTAGCCATTCTTCAGGACAACCGCGTTCTTTGGGGGGCTGAATTCACCCATAGAAGCCAACAAATCAAGCAAGCTCTGTTAGCCAGAAGACAGTGCCGCCGAGGACGCAGAAACCGTAAAACGCGGTATCGCCCACCTCGTTTTCTCAACCGAAGACGCCCAAAAGGTTGGCTCCCTCCCAGCCTACAATCGCGGGTAGACAATATCGTGACCTGGGTGAAGAGGCTCATCAAGGTATGCCCCATAAGATGGCTATCTCAAGAACTGGTGCGGTTCGATACCCAAAAAATACAAAATCCGGAAATCTCCGGTATTAAGTATCAACAAGGAACCCTCTACCAGTACGAACTTAGGGAATACTTGCTAGACAAGTGGGGCAGACAATGTGTTTACTGTGGGGTCAAAGATGTTCCCCTGCAAGTAGAGCATATTGTTCCCAAATCAAAGGGTGGCTCGAACCGCGCCAGCAATTTAACTGTTGCCTGTTGCAATTGCAACCAAACCAAAGGCAATCGAGACCTGGAAGATTTCCTTTCCGACAGACCCGAATTGCTCCAGCACATTCAGTCTCAAGCCAAAAAACCTTTATCAGATGCGGCAGCCGTCAATTCTACCCGATGGAAGCTGTACGAATCTCTTCAGGCTACAGGGTTGGAGCTAGAAACGGGATCTGGGGGTTTAACCAAATTGAACCGAACCACCAAGAACCTGCCGAAAAAACACTGGTTAGATGCAGCCTGCGTGGGAAAATCTACTCCCAAAAACCTCAAAGTCAAAGCTGAGTCTATTCTGGTCATTACGGCAAGAGGACATGGATGTCGTCAAATGATGCTCATGGACAAATATGGTTTTCCCCGCGCTGGATATCAGCCCAAAAATCCTCCCAAAGACTGGAAAACGGGAGATATTGTCCGTGTGGTCAAAGGCAAGCACCAAGGTCTTCGTTCGGCAAGGATCAAAACAGTCAGGTCTAAAGGAAGCTTTAGCCTGAGTGTGAATGGAAAGATAGTCAGTGTCTCCCGTAATCACATCCAGCCAATCTTTAAGAAAGATGGCTACGACTATCAAGTCAATAAAAGTCAATTATTGTCCAGTAAATAACCTATTAGGAAGTAGCAGTATCGATCGCCCCGCATCCCAGCAAGATTCTCCCAACCACACCAACGATTCCAGGAGGGATACAGTGGCATTACACGCCGAACTACACCGTCATTTGGGGGGATCTGTGGTCCCCCGCATTCTCTGGCGCTACTTTCAGCGTCACAATCGGGAGCTCGCCCAACGATTTCCAGAATACAACAGTTTCGAACAATTTTATACCCGTCCCCGAAAAACATTGGACGAATATTTAGAATTGCACACCCTGGTGGAGAAAGTCCAAACCGAACAATCTCTGCCCTATTTTATCTATCGTTTGATTCGGGGTGCCTACGTTTTTGAAAATCTAGCGTACCTAGAACTGCGGTATACGCCCTACCTGCGTACGCCAGCAGACCTCAGCCAAAACCAGCGCATCGATCGCATGGCTAAAATTGTAGAAACGGTGGGGAAAGCTTCCCAAGTACCCGACTGCCCCATTATTACCAGTCAAATTCTGTGCATGCACTCCACCTTACCCTACGAGGTTAACCGTGCCATTATCGAACTAGCCAGCGAAAGTCCCTACGTTTGTGGGGTGGATTTGGCTGGTGGCGACACCTGCTACGGAGAACGCATGGAAGAGTTCAAGCAGTTGTATGCCTACGCCCTTTCTTTAGGGGTCAATACCACTGGTCACCTTTACGAAACGCCCAACGGCTGCTATTCGGAGTTGCTGCCTTATTTGATGCGCATCGGTCACGGCATTCAAATTCCCCTGCGGTATCCGGAGTTGCTGCCAGAGTTAGCCCAACGCAAGCAGTGTTTGGAAGTGTGTCCCACCACCTACATCAAAACCGGTACGTTAGAGGATATGCAACAACTCAAACCGGTGTTCGATCGCTGTTTTGAAGCGGGTGTTGATATTGCCATTTGTACCGACAACGCTGGCTTGCACAACGTGCGTTTGCCCTTTGAATACGAACATCTCCTAACCCTGGATATTATCGATTTCGACCAACTGTACGCCTGTCAAGAAGCTGCTTTTCGTCATGCCTTTGCCTGGCCCCACAATCAACCCCCTGCGGAAATGCTCACGGATTGGTTGCAAGGGGAACGCCAACATCCAGAATTAGCGACCAGAAATTAGAATTTTGTAGAGTGGGCCTTGCCCACCCTACGATTTTTGTAAGCTTTACGTAGACTCTGGAGAAGGTTCTTTAAGCAACATTTCGTCACGACTCACCGATTGATAAAATTGCCAGTACTTGTACGCCGAGTACGCCAAAGCTACCACACCCAGCGAAATGGCGGATTCGTCGGGTTCAAATTGCGGGTGGTGCAGGGGATGGTTGACGCGATCGCTCATGCCTACCCCCAAACGCAGCATCATGCCCGGGGCATGTTCCAAATACAAGGAAAAATCTTCCGCACCTAAGGACGGTTCGTCCAAAATCTCTACGGCTTCCGGTCCCCAGGCTTCCTTGACAGCGTTTTCGACCATTTGCGTAAGTTCCGATTCGTTGTGTACGGAAGGAACCCGGCGGTGGTAGTCAAATTCAAAGGTAGCGCCGTAGGTATCGCACACGTTGGCAATAAGTTGCCGAATCCAGTCAGGCAGGGCAGCGTGGGTTTCCGGATGCAGCGATCGCACCGTTCCCACCATTTTTACGCGATCGGCAATCACATTCGACGCCCGACCCCCTTGAATTTGCCCAATACTCAAAACAACCGGGCGTAAGGGATTTTGAGTGCGGCTAATGGCTTGCTGTAACGTAGTAATCACTTGCGCGGCAATCCAAATAGCATCTACCGCTTCGTGGGGGCGTGCCCCATGCCCGGATTCGCCAATAATAGTAATCTCCAAGTCATCAGCCGCTGCAGTCAGGGCACCGTGGCGAATGCCAATTTTGCCAGCGGGAATGCTGGGAAACACGTGTACCCCCAGGATACCAGCAACATTGTCCATGGCGCCATCCGCGATCGCCCAATTGGCACCTTGGGCAATTTCTTCCGCCGGTTGAAAAATAAACCGCACGTTTCCCGGCAGTTCGTCACGAATTTGCGATAGGACCATTGCCGTGCCTAAGCCCAATGTGGTATGAATATCGTGACCGCAAGCATGCATGATACCTGCATTGCGGGAAGCAAATTCCACATCCGTGCGTTCGGTAATGGGCAATGCATCCATATCCGTGCGAATTCCCAAATAGGGGGCATCGTGGATATTACACAAATCTCCAACAACACCGGTTTTGCCCACACCTTCGGTAACGTGCAAACCACTAGAGGAAAGCACCCCCGTGACATAGGCGGCGGTTTGGAATTCCTGGGCGCTTAATTCGGGATGGGAGTGAATGTGACGGCGGATTTCTATCAGACGCGGGGCAATATCTTTGGCAATGGATTTAATGCGATCGAGCATAGGAAGAAATAAAAACTAAGCAACAAAATACAAAAACAGTTAATGGACAGTTTAACCCATTGCAAACGAAAGCCGTACCAACTACCAACCACCTGATAGGGAAGAGGGGGAAGAGGGGGA
>CAYZHY010000081.1:0-17070 GCA_964477525.1 uncultured Geitlerinema sp.
ATTGCATTAGGGGCAAGTTTGTGGTGGTTTATTTTAGAGGTTTAAACCATATATAATCGTTTTATCATCGAATAAAAAATCGAATCTTTCTATAGGGGCGAACGGCTGTTCGCCCTTTTTTGTAATGTAGGCGATCGTCAAAAAAAAACACGCTACGTTATCTTTAGGAAAACTCTTATAGCATTTCTAGAAAAAAAACAATCGTCCTGATTTTTTCCGATTACCTCGGTAGTAGGGGGCAACGCGCGATCGCTTCTACAAAGATGTTTCTATTGTCTCTTGCAGAAAATCAAAGAAATGGTATTAAATAAAGTTAAAAGTATGCCCTACAAACCAGATATAAAACATAATAAAAGTCCATCCTTCCCAAG
Source organism: uncultured Geitlerinema sp. (assembly GCA_964477525.1). Lineage (GTDB taxonomy): Bacteria > Cyanobacteriota > Cyanobacteriia > Cyanobacteriales > PCC-9228 > PCC-9228. The sequence goes on from CAYZHY010000081.1 coordinate 372, forward strand.
CTGTTACTTTCTTGTCTTGCACGACAAAAAATAACAAAATTGTTCCTACTAACATCGGCGGCAAGCCACTTTTAATGGTTGATTCGGCAAGAACCAATCCCCCCGATAGCCCGGGAATCCCCATGACAAAAAATGAATTAAAAATATTGGAACCAATGACATTACCCACCGCAACTTCCGCTTTTTCTTTTTTTGCCATGGAAACGCAAACCACCAGTTCGGGAAGAGAGGTTCCAAAAGCAACAATACTAACAGCGATAATGTCTTGTCCAACTTGGATGATTTCCGATATTTCTCGGACGGATTCTATGGTATAATTAGCACCTAAAATCATGGTGAAAGCGCCAACAACCAATTTGGCGATCGCTTTTTTGGGAAAACGACTGGTTCGAATTTGTTCGGCGGTTTCCGTTTCTACAGTTACATCCGTATTGCCTTGTTGAAAAATATAAACCACATAAATCATAAAGCCAAATAAACTTAAAATGGCTTCCCCAATGGAAAAACTTCCATCTTGTACGGTTAAATACAGCCAAACCCCAGAACCGACAAAAATTGGTAAATCGACATCAACCAAATCGTAGGTAATTTGAATATGACGCCGCGCCATAATTGCCGCCACGCCAACAATGAGGAAAATATTCACAATATTAGAACCTACCACATTGCCCAGAACCACTTCCGAGCTACCTTGCAAAGTAGCCGCAATTGATGACAGCAATTCCGGTAAAGATGTCCCCACCGCTACAATGGTGATACCAATAACAAAAGGCGGTAAGCCAAACCAAAGCCCGATTTTTTCAGCAGCTTCCGTAAACCAATCCGAACCTTTAACTAAAAAAGCCAGACTAACAGCCAGAAGAGCTATCCAAGGAAGGAGTTCTAACAATTGATCGAACCCAGATTTCTACTATCGTTAAAACTTTTATTATGTCATGGAAATGTTTGGATAGGCATAGTCTGTAAAGAATCTTTTCTCGATGGAAATTTTTCCTGGGAAAAGGCCAGCGAATGGTGGGCGGTTCCATCCAGCAAAGCCTGTTACCCTGAATGTATGTATATCGAGCTACCGAACACCTGTATTTGCTAGCGCTCGTTATGGCTAACCAATCAAGTGTTGCGTTGCCCTCTAGGGGAATGGGCAAGACATAGACTCCCCAACTTTTGGAGATTTTTAATGACAAAGAACCAGGGTATCGGAATTATACAAGCAATTATTGGCGGCATTATCGCTCTTTTGGTGATTCTCAGCTTTAATGCTTTTGTGGTGATTCAACCGGGAGAAGCCGGCGTACTCAGTATTTTAGGAAAAGCTCGCGATGGGGCTTTGCTAGAAGGGGTACACGTGAAACCACCTTTTGTGGGCAAAGTGGATGTTTACGATGTCACCGTCCAAAAATTTGAAGTTCCTGCTCAAAGCGCCACCAAAGACTTGCAAGAGCTATCGGCGCGTTTTGCCATCAACTTTCGCATCGACCCCGACCGAGTGGTAGAAATTCGGCGTACTCAGGGAACCCTTTCCAACGTGGTGTCGAAAATTATCGCACCGCAAACCCAAGAATCGTTTAAAATCGCCGCTGCCAAACGAACCGCCGAAGAATCCATTACCCGCCGCGACGACCTCAAAGAAACCTTTGACATAGCGCTCAACTCCCGTCTGGAGAAATACGGCATTATCATCATGGATACCAGCATCGTGGATCTGGAATTTTCCGAAGAATTTGCCAAAGCCGTAGAAGACAAGCAAATCGCGGCGCAAAGAGCCCGGCGGGCTGTTTACATTGCCAAAGAAGCCGAACAAAAGGCACAAGCGGATATTAACCGCGCCAAAGGTCGTGCCGAAGCGCAAAGACTCTTGGCAGAAACCTTGAAAGCACAAGGTGGCGAGTTGGTCTTGCAAAAAGAAGCCATCGAAGCGTGGCGAAATGGGGGTTCCCAAATGCCCAATGTTTTGGTTATTAACGGCCAGTCTCAAGGTGGGGGAATTCCTTTCTTGTTTGACTTGAAAGAGTTTTCTCGGGAAAACGCCGACGGCGAAGCCCCGGAAATAGATATTCCCGAACCAGAGGAGTCATCGCAGGAGCTGGAAAACCAGTCTATCGAGCCGCAAAGCGATTTCGACAGCCGTTTTAGACGGAAGTAGTCGCGTGGGGCAAAAAGCTGGCAATATGCTGGCTAACCAGTTCTGGTTGTTCTAAATGGGGAACGTGACCGCAGTTAGGAATCCAAGTTAATTGGGAATGGGGAATGCCTTGCTGAAATTTGTAAGCATCCTGAGTACCTAAAATGCGATCGCTGTCTCCCCATAAAATCAGAGTAGGTGGTTGCAGGTTTTGGAGTTGTTTCTGAAAGGAACCGTAACCACCGCTTTTGGTGAAAGAAATCAGGGCGCGATGCCAGTTGGGCATTTCTAAATGCAGGGCGGCACATTGCCAGGCATCGGCGGAGTTTAAACTTCGATCGTAGTAGGCATTGTAGCTAATGCGATCGCGCATCCCAACGGTACAAAAATTTCCCTGCCCAAAAATCGAGCAGGGAAATCAAAATTTTCTAAGGATCGTTCAATCTTATTCTATGTCTTTTTCTTTACAGCTTTCTGCCTATGGCCTTTTGCTTACTTCCAAAACGTCTAATAGCTATTAGCCCAAGATGGACTCAGTCAAAAACGCAAAACCAATGCCACCTATTGCCCAACCAAAATTTTGTACCAAAGATAAAGAAGATTGCTGTTCAACCTTGCGAGTTGCCAATCGAGCTAAATACATGACCCCAACAGCAATTGCCATTTGAATTACTGTAAAACCTGCTAAATAGGCAATCAATGGCATCATTTCGGCACCAAAAATAGCTTCCCCGTAAGCGTAACCGTGAAAAATGCCAGCTACAGCAGCTATAATTGCCAATGTTGGGGCATTGAGTTTTTGTTTCAGCGCTACCATAACGCCAAAAGCTAGGACAGAAAAAGAGATCGCGATTTCCGGCAATGGCAACTCCACACTTGCCAGGTGAATTCCCGTTCCTACCATGGCCGCGATCGCGAAGGATATTGGTATAAATATACCACCTTTAATACTTACAGCAATTAATCCGCTCGCAACCACAAAAGCAAAATGGTCCAGACCGATAACTGGGTGTCCCAATCCCGAAAGAAAACCTTCTAAAAAATTATGGGGTGTTTGTCCTCCGAAGGGGTGATGGGCAAATGCCGGCGTGGCCATGCCCAAACCCATCAAACTTCCCAATAAAACAACGATCCAAGAACTCGCTAGGCGCGACCGCTTCGAGAAATGCTGGCGGTTTTTTACAACAAAACCTTTAATCCTGTCTTTCATCCGTACCTCGCAGATGTGTTGATAAACGATTGACGTTGGCGGGTATCCTGACTTAACCCATGGATTTTAGAGCAGCCTCTTGCCACTACAACCCTATGCTTGAGCTTGAGGGCAGTCTTACATCTAAAATCGAAATGGGCTTACAGTTGCGGGACAGTGCCGGATTTGCACCGAACTTTCCCCGTTACCTCTAAGGACTGACCCTCCCTAGAACCAACGAATCATGACAGTAGCACGAATTTTTCCATTAGACAATGATGGATGGCAGCAAAGGGATTTCCAAACTGCCCAAGTTTTGCTCGTTCAAGGCTGTTATCTAAGTGGGAGTATCCCTTTTTGTTTGACTGGAAGGAATCGTTGCAGTTTGGGGGTTAGAAACCAATTAACAGACCCCATCCAAACATCTGTTTTAGAAGGAATTCGTAACATCTTTGAAAAAGGCTGCCATGTGCTGGCTAACCAGTTCTGGTTGTTCTAAATGGGGAACGTGACCGCAGTTAGGAATCCAAGTTAATTGGGAATGGGGAATGCCTTGCTGAAATTTGTAAGCATCCTGAGTACCTAAAATGCGATCGCTGTCTCCCCATAAAATCAGAGTAGGTGGTTGCAGGTTTTGGAGTTGTTTCTGAAAGGAACCGTAACCACCGCTTTTGGTGAAAGAAATCAGGGCGCGATGCCAGTTGGGCATTTCTAAATGCAGGGCGGCACATTGCCAGGCATCGGCCGAGTTTAAGCTTTTATCGTAGTAGGCATTGTAGCTAATGCGATCGCGTACGCCCGGACGGCGCAAAAATTCCGCTGCCCAAAAATCCAACGGGGGAAATAAAAATTTGCCGACGATAGGACCGCGTTTGCAGCCGACGCTGTCTAGTAAAACCAATTTTTCCACAGCATCGGGATAGGTGAGGGTAAAGTCGATGGCGGCAGCGCCTCCCATGGAAGCTCCCACCAAAATAACTGGGCGATTGATGAGTTGTTGCCAGGCGGCATAAAGGTGGGTTTTGATAGCATCCCTGCCAAAGGAAAGGTCGGCCAACCGTTCGGTAAAGCCAAATCCCAGCAAGTCTATTGCCCAAGTTTCTTGATGGCGAGGGAGTAAGGGCAGCAAACGCCGAAATTCCAAAACCGAACTATCAAATCCGTGCAGGAGCAAAATGGGAGGAGAACCGCTGCCTCGGCAGATGTAGGTGGTAGGAATGGCAGCTTTCTCCTTCGGAGACGCTTCGCGAACGGATAGTGGGGTTTTGATGGGGATACGTTGAATTTTTTGCGCGGTTTCGATGGAGGCAGCTTCGGTTAAATTTTCTACAGCTGGTGGTAAGAAGGAAGGGAACATAGACGCGGCCGGAATTTGGTGAGTGGGCTAGGAAATTTTGTTTTCGTTCTTTGACAGGCTTTCGATGCGTTCGGCAAATCTTCTTTTTATCATAATAGAAGAGGAAATTATTAAAAAAATCAACTGCGGCTGGTTGGTTGGAAACCGACTGGTTGCAAGAAGAACGAGATAGATCCATGAACTTTTGTAGCGATAACACTAGCAACCTGGCACCAGAGATTTTAGCGGCCTTGGCGGAAGCGAACAACGGCAGTGCCATGCCCTATGGCAACGATGAAATTAGCCAACGGTTAGAAGGTAAATTTCGGGAATTGTTTGAAACGGAGGTGGCGGTTTTTCCGGTGGCAACGGGAACGGCTGCCAATGCGCTGGCTTTATCGGTGATGGCACCGCCTTTTGGGGCTATTTACTGCCACGAGCAAGCCCATATCCATACAGACGAATGCGGTGCCCCGGAATTGTTTTCTGGTGGAGCAAAATTGGTGCCTGTAGCTGGCGCAAATGGAAAGATCGACCCTCAAGAACTAGCGGAAACCTTGGAAGTTGCTGAAGCGGGAGTGGTGCATCACGTACAACCGGCGGCAGTTAGCCTCACCCAAGCCACAGAAGCGGGGACGGTTTATCAGATAGAACAAATTCAGCAAATTAGCGCGATTGGGAAAGATTATGGGTTGCCCGTCCATATGGATGGGGCTAGATTTGCTAATGCGATCGCTACATTGAATTGTGCTCCGGCGGATGTTACCTGGAAAGCTGGTGTGGATGTGCTTTCGTTTGGGGCCACCAAAAATGGTGCGATGGCGGCGGAAGCGGTGGTTTTTTTCAATCGCAAACTGGCAGAGACATTTGTTTACCGGCGCAAACGCGGGGGGCATTTGTGGTCAAAAATGCGCTATCTCTCCGCCCAACTAGATGCCTATATTCACGATGACCTGTGGCTGCGCAATGCCCGACATGCCAACCAAATGGCGACTCGATTGGCAAGGGGATTGCAGGCGCTGTCGGCGGGAGAAATTCTGTATCCTGTAGAAGCGAACGAAGTGTTTGTACGGCTACCGGAAACGCTGGTAGCAGCGTTATTGGCGGAGGGATTTCAGTTTTATCGCTGGCAGCGTCAGGGAAATACATCTGTGGTACGTTTGGTAACCGGATTCAATACACCACCGGAAACTGTGAGGGATTTTTTGGATGCAGTGGAACGCTACGAGCGATCGCGATCCACCCTGGTAACTTCTTAAATTTTCCCCTTTTAGAAACTGTTTAAATGTTGTTACAAATACGTGATATGATGCTTTGTGGTCTCAGTCTTGACAGGTCAAGTCTGTAAGGGGAATTGACTCCCTATCTGGGCGATCGATTTTTCTGGGGCGGAGAGTTCCCTCGTGTAAGCCTGTGGACTAGGTAGGAGCTCTCTCCCCGAAGAAACAACACCTTTGTGGAGAAAAGCTCCCAAGTTAACAGCAAGTTTGACCACCAATTCGGTCAGGTTTGTGTAGTTCATCAGAACGGAATTACAGCGATCGTGCAATCGTCCGAATCACCATCCGAAAATACCAATATGCCGGCGGAAACCGGAGAAAGCTCGCAAACGACTTCTCCGGAAACTTCGGATTCTCCCGTAGGTGGATCCATGCAGGAATATTACCAGCTCCAGCAAAACCTCTTATTGTGGACGCTGGTGCTAACAGCCATTATTTTTGTGGCGGTGTGGATTACCTACAATCTGAACATTGCCCTTAACTATTTCATTGGTGCCTGTATTGGTGTAATTTACCTAAGGATGCTGGCTAAAGATGTGGAAGCTCTAGGCAGTCAAAAAATCAAACTTAGTAAAACGCGATTCGTTCCCTTAATTGGGGCAATTGTGTTGGCAAGTCAATGGAACCAGCTCCAGATTTTGCCAATTTTCTTAGGGTTTTTGACCTATAAGGCCGCCATTATCGGGTATACCTTAACTAGCCTACTGCCCGATCGCTAGTCCGGGTCAAGCGAGCTCCCTAGGCTCCCACCGCTCTCAGATGCGTTTCCCTTGCAGATAGACATTGGAATTGAAGCCGACGTTTGAGCTTCTAAAATACACATGCTGGATGTTTTCAACGCCATTTTCCCACCCCTAATTGCTGCCGAACCCGACTTGGGTGTTGGCGAGCACTTTTACTGGCAAATTGGCAATCTTACCATTCACGGTCAGGTCTTTGTGACCTCCTGGTTTGTCATTGCAGTGTTGATTGTGGCTTCCCTCCTAACTACTCGCAATTTGCAACGAGTTCCCAACGGTCTGCAAAACTTTATGGAATATTCCCTGGAGTTTGTCCGGGATATTGCTAGAGCCCAAATTGGCGAAAAAGAATATCGCCCATGGGTACCGTTTGTGGGCACGTTATTTTTGTTCATTTTTGTGTCAAACTGGTCAGGGGCACTTCTCCCCTGGAAACTCGTAGAGATTCCGGAAGGGGAACTAGCGGCCCCAACCAACGATATCAACACCACGGTGGCTCTTGCGTTGCTGACCTCGCTAGCGTATTTCTACGCTGGGATCAGCAAGCGTGGCTTGAAGTACTTTGCTCGGTACATCGAGCCTACGCCCCTTCTTTTACCGATCAACATTCTAGAAGAGTTTACGAAACCCCTCTCCCTTAGCTTCCGTCTATTTGGTAACATTCTGGCGGATGAACTGGTAGTCGCCGTGTTGGTCTTCTTGGTTCCCTTGTTTATTCCCCTGCCAGTGATGGCATTGGGACTGTTTACCAGTGCCATTCAGGCGCTCATTTTCGCAACGCTAGCAGGGGCATATATTGGGGAAGCCATAGAAACCCCTGAGGAAGAGGGAAACCAAGAGTAACTTCTGATAGTCAGATGTCTGCTTTAGACATTTGGACCATTTCCTGTCAGTGGTAAGTTCCTTTGGGAACAAAATTTGTTGAGTTTGTAATTACAGAAAAGGAAACAAAAGTCATGGAACAACTAACTGCTGCTGCTTCTGTTATCGCTGCTGCTCTTGCCGTCGGTCTTGCAGCTATCGGCCCTGGTCTCGGACAAGGAAACGCAGCCGGCCAAGCCTTAGAAGGAATTGCCCGTCAACCAGAAGCCGAAGGCAAAATTCGCGGTACTTTGCTGCTGAGCTTGGCATTCATGGAAGCGCTGACCATTTATGGTCTAGTTGTCGCCCTCGTACTGCTATTTGCTAACCCCTTCTCCTAGATTTTAACCGTTTCTCAGGTAGAGATGCCACGACGGCATCCCTACCTGAATGTTTATTGGTTAGACCCTGGGGAAGCATTTGCTGCGTGGTTGTCCGATTGTTGGTACAGCTACGCGCGGAACTTTTGGGGGGATTAAACGTTCGTCGCCGACCCCGAGCGGACGTACCGGTTTGACGGGGTTCCGATTGAAAAACCTCGTACCCTATCCATCGGCGTTTTCCAAAGCCTGGTTGCTTTCGAGAGGGAACCGGATGGCGCAGTTGTTTCCACGAACACCGCAGGTTCCCGTATGGCTCTTAGGAGACGCGGTTGCCAACGGAGGATTTCATGACCTATTGGACAATTCTACTAGCGGCAGAAACGGCGGCTGAGGAAGGGGGACTGTTTGACTTTGACGCGACTTTACCTTTAATGGCAGTGCAGTTTTTAATTCTGGCTGCCATTCTCAATGCTATTTTCTACAAACCCTTAGGAAAAGCGATTGACGAGCGGGAAGAGTACATCCGCTCCAACCAAGAAGAGGCAAAGGAACGTCTGCAGAAAGCCGAGCAACTGCGCGAACAATACGAACAACAAGTTGCTCAGGCCCGCAAACAGTCCCAGGAAACCATTGCTGCTGCTCAAGCCGAAGCACAAGAAATGATGTCCCAGCAAATTGCTGAGGCTCAAAAAGAAGCCCAACAAAATCGGGAAAAGGCAGCCCGCGAAATTGCCCAACAAAAACAAGAGGCTTTGCAGTCTTTGGAACAACAGGTAGATCCCCTCAGCAACCAAATTCTAGAGAAAGTGCTTGGGAAAGAGCTGGCCAGCAAGTAATTCAAAAGCGACAGGGAATAGCAAGATAAATCGCTGCGGTGGCGGAATTTATTTTGTCGAACCCCATGGGTTCACCTATCGCCTTTTCGATCTACCTACGAGTGGTTGTCCCAGCGAACGATATGGAGTAAAGTCTCATGGTAAATTTTTTCCTGCTCGCCACAGAGGGTGGCTTTGGGTTCAACTTTGACATTTTGGACACCAATCTGGTGAACTTGGCTATTATCATCGGCGTTCTGTATTACTTTGGGCGGCAATTTTTGGGCAAAATTTTGAGCGAACGTCGGGCCAATATTGAAGAAGCGATCCAAGATGCCGAACGGCGTCAGAAAGAAGCTGCCGATGCCCTATCGGAAGCGCAATCGAACTTGGCCCAAGCTCAAGCTCAAGCGGAACAGATTCGCAAAAAAGGAGAAGAACAGGCCAAAGCAGCCAAAGAAGCCATTCTGGAAGAGGCAGCTCAAGATGTAGAACGTTTGAAAGCAGAAGCCTCTAGAGAATTGGAAACGGAGCGCGAACAGGCAATTGCTGAAATTCGCCAGCGTATTTTTAGCATGGCCCTAGAGAAAGCAGAATCCGAGATAAATAACAAATTAGATGAGTCGGCGCAGCAAGAACTCATTAACCGTAGCATTACGATGCTAGGAGGACGCCAATGAAAAGCGGTTCCGTAAGCGCGGAAATAGCTAATCCCTATGCGGAAGCTTTGATGTCTCTGGCAAAAGCCAATAACCTAACCGATCGCATGGGTGATGACACCCGTTTTCTGTTGGAATTGCTAGAAAGTTCTCAAGATTTAAAGAAATTTCTGGTCAACCCGCTCATTTCCACAGATAAAAAAAAGGCAACCTTGCGGCAAATCCTTGCTGACCGCATACATGCTTATACACTGAATTTTGTGATGTTGCTGCTCGATCGCAAGCGCATTGTCTTTTTAGAAGACATGTGCGAGGTGTACTTAGACTTATTGCGAGATCTGAAGCAAACGGTTCTGGCAAAGGTCACCAGTGCGGTGGAACTTAACGACGAACAAAAGCAATCCGTACGCAATCGCGTCCTCGCCATGACCCAAGCGCGAGATGTAGAATTGCAAACCTACGTAGATCCATCTCTACTGGGTGGTATGGTCGTAGAAGTAGGTTCTCAATTTATTGATGCTAGCGTTCGCGGACAGTTACGCCGCTTGGCTTTCAGTATGCAAGTTGCCTAAAGGCAAAAACCTAGTGGCATCTTTAGAATAACAATAAAATAGCGGGTCAATTTTCCGTACTGCGGAAAAAGAACACAAACAACGGACACCAAAACAAGAGCAACGGTTATGGTAAGTATCAAACCTGAAGAAATTAGTAGCATTATCCGCCAACAGATCGAAGAGTACGAGCAAGAAGTACAAGTTTCTAACGTTGGCACAGTTCTCCAGGTCGGAGACGGGATTGCCCGGATTTATGGCTTAGAAAAAGTCATGGCTGGGGAACTCGTAGAATTTGAAGAAGGCACCATCGGCATTGCGCTGAACCTAGAAGAGGACAACGTCGGTGCCGTGTTGATGGGAGAAGGCCGGGACATTCAAGAAGGCTCTAGCGTAAAATCCACCGGCCGCATTGCTTCCGTTCCCGTTGGCGAACAAATGCTCGGGCGGATTGTGGATTCGCTGGGTCGTCCCATTGATGGAAAAGGCGAGTTGAATCTACAAGACAGCCGCCTGCTAGAATCTCCCGCTCCCAGCATTATCGATCGCAAATCGGTGTACGAACCCCTACAAACGGGAATCGCTGCCATTGACGCTATGATTCCTATCGGTCGGGGACAGCGGGAGCTAATTATTGGCGACCGTCAAACCGGCAAAACCGCGATCGCTGCAGATACTATCATCAACCAAAAAGACGAAGATGTTATCTGTATCTACGTCGCCATCGGTCAGAAAGCCTCGACCGTGGCTCAGTTAGCCAGCGCCCTGCAAGAAAAAGGCGCTATGGACCACACCATTATCGTGGCTGCCAACGCCAGCGACCCAGCTACCTTGCAATATCTCGCTCCCTACACTGGAGCCAGCATTGCCGAGCATTTCATGTACCAAGGCAAGCACACCTTGGTGGTTTACGACGACCTGACCAAGCAAGCACAGGCTTACCGGCAGATGTCCCTGTTGCTACGTCGTCCTCCCGGCCGCGAAGCTTTCCCTGGAGATGTGTTTTACCTGCACTCTCGCTTGCTGGAACGCGCTGCCAAGCTCAACGAAAAATTGGGAGAAGGCAGCATGACCGCCCTCCCCATCATCGAAACCCAAGCAGGCGACGTTTCGGCTTACATTCCCACCAACGTAATTTCCATTACCGACGGGCAAATCTTCCTCTCTTCCGACTTGTTTAACTCCGGTATCCGTCCGGCAATTAACGTGGGAATTTCCGTATCCCGGGTCGGTTCTTCAGCGCAAACCAAAGCCATGAAGAAGGTCGCCGGGAAGGTGAAGCTGGAATTGGCTCAGTTTTCCGAACTAGAAGCCTTTGCTCAGTTTGCTTCTGACTTGGATGCCGCTACTCAAAAACAACTGGCTCGCGGTCAGCGCCTGCGGGAATTGTTGAAGCAACCCCAGTACGAGCCTTTGGATCTACACGAAGAAGTGGCAGTACTTTATACCGGTATTAACGGCTACTTGGACGATATTCCGGTGAAGCAAGTCACTCGCTTCATGAAAGGTTTGCGGGACTATCTCAACACCGAAAAACCCCAGTATGGGCAAATGATTAACGAGAAAAAAGTTCTCACCGACGAGATTGTCAATACTCTCGAAGAGGGAATTCAAGAGTACAAGCAAACCTTTAGCGTTTCAACTTAAATCCCATTTTTGAACGTCCTTAGTCCGAATTCTGGCGTTGCCAAAGGTGGTTTGCCTGTAGAAAAGGCAACGAAGAAATAAGGACTGAGGACTTTTGGCCTCCTTGACCACCAACCCATTACGAAATTATGGCGAACTTGAAAGCGATTCGCGATCGCATCAACTCCGTTAAAAACACCAGAAAAATTACGGAAGCCATGCGCTTGGTGGCGGCAGCGAAAGTCCGTCGCGCCCAAGAACAAGTAACTTCGACGCGCCCTTTTGCTGACTGCTTGGCTCAGGTTCTGTACGGTCTGCAAAGCCGCTTGCGTTTTGAAGACGTGGATTTACCCCTATTAAAACAGCGGGAACCCCGGTCGGTAGCACTATTGGTCGTTTCCGCCGATCGCGGTTTGTGTGGCAGCTACAATAGCAATATCATCAAACTCGCCCAAAGGCGCACTAGAGAAATCGAAGCCGAAGGTCTCGATTACAAATACGTTCTAGTAGGACGCAAAGCCACGCAATTCTTCAAACGGCGTAACGCCCCCATCGACGCTACCTATACCGACTTGGAACAAATCCCGACTTCTGGGGAAGCTTCGGAAATCGGAGATGAATTGCTATCGTTGTTCCTTTCGGAAACCGTAGACCGCGTAGAACTGATTTATACCAAATTTGTTTCTTTGGTAAGTTCTCGTCCTGTCATTCAAACCTTGCTTCCCCTTTCTCCTCAAGGATTGGAAACAAGCGATGACGAAATCTTTCGCTTAACTACCCGTGGCGGTCAGTTTGAAGTGGAACGGGAACAAGTTTCCACACCCGTACGGAGTTTCCCGCGGGATATGATTTTCGAACAAGACCCCACGCAAATTCTCAACGCTCTGTTGCCTCTGTACCTCAACAACCAATTGTTGCGGGCATTGCAAGAAGCAGCAGCTAGCGAACTGGCTTCTCGAATGACTGCCATGAACAATGCTAGCGACAACGCTAGCGAATTGATTGATAACTTGACTATTACCTACAACAAAGCCCGTCAAGCTGCCATTACCCAAGAAATTGCAGAAGTGGTAGGCGGTGCCGAAGCTTTGAAAGGATAGAAGTCGAGTTGGCAAGGCATCGACCAAGATGGCTTTTCGGTAAGGCAGGCGCGATGCCTGCCTTCTATAGCTACAATTTCTGGTTCTATCGTTCGATCGTTTTTCCATTTCCATTTTCTAATATCGCTTTTTTGTCCAAAAATTTTTCTTGTCCCAGCTTGTATGCAAGTCGAATGGCAGACCGTCAAACAATATCAAGATATCCTCTATCACAAAGCTGAGGGGATGGCCAAAATTACCATCAACCGTCCCCACAAGCGAAACGCATTCCGCCCACAAACCGTATTTGAAATGTACGATGCCTTTCTTGATGTACGCGACGATAGTGAGATAGGCGTAGTTTTCCTAACTGGGGCTGGTCCTCACACGGATGGAAAATATGCTTTTTGTTCCGGTGGCGACCAAAGCATCCGTAGCGATACTGGCTATGTAGATGACAGTGGCGTTCCCCGGCTGAATGTCTTGGATTTGCAGCGTTTGATTCGTTCTTTGCCCAAAGTGGTTATTGCTTTGGTAGCTGGATATGCTATTGGCGGCGGTCACGTGTTGCATGTAGTATGCGACTTGACCATTGCTGCTGACAATGCCATCTTTGGACAAACCGGTCCTAAAGTTGGTAGCTTTGATGGCGGTTTTGGGGCTAGCTATTTGGCTCGAATTGTGGGACAAAAGAAAGCCCGGGAAATTTGGTTTCTCTGCCGGCAATACGATGCCCAACAAGCCTCAGACATGGGATTGGTCAATTGCGTGGTTCCTGTAGAGCAATTGGAATCAGAAGGCATTCAGTGGGCACAAGAAATTTTAACCAAAAGTCCCCTGGCCATTCGCTGCCTGAAAGCTGCTTTTAATGCCGATTGCGACGGGCAAGCCGGTTTGCAGGAACTAGCGGGCAATGCAACGCTGCTTTACTATATGAGTGAAGAAGCTCAGGAAGGCAAACAGGCTTTCATTGAAAAACGCCAGCCGGATTTCCGTCAATATCCCTGGCGACCATAATCCAAGAGCATGTTGCCATGGCAAATAAATAAAGGAGAGCTGGGAAACTCTCCTTAAATTTCTTAAAAACGGTTGTTTAAAACTAGATTCTAAAAAGCCAAACCGCTACACAGTTATGGAGGTAGCGGTTTTGTTTTCTTTTGTACCTGTACTTTTGGCGTTTGTGGGTTTGTTTGAGCGATCGCTATTGCCGATGTGGGAATCAGTTTCCTCGGCACGAACTTGCCAGAACGCTTTATGAGAACCCACTTGAGAAACCAAACGCCAGCCATCATCAATAGATTCCCAACTAGGAGCAAAAGCTGGTAGGGCTAAACTACAAGATGTCCAGTTCCCTCCAACTCGAACACCTAGTTGCTGGCAGTTCCCTCCACGCCTACCTTCCGGCGTATAGAACCGGCAATGACGACAAGCGGAAGTAGAGCTTTTTAGGCTGTTCATGGCTTTTTGCCTCTCTTGGGAAACAATACACAAGTCAACGGGACAATCCAATATAATTAGCTATCGTCTGTCCCTAGAAAATCATTCGCTGCTATAGGAAAAATTTTTACCATTCCGGTATAACAGCTAACTGTTTTCCTATTTTTGAAGCTAGCACAAAGCTTTTGCGATCCCAGCAAGCTTCCAAAAACAGCAAGACCATGCACAGCATTCTTTTGAGTCTTTACAAAATCTCTAAAAAAACTTTATATTTTTTTTATATTTCCGGTTTGTATTTCCTTGACCTAAGTAAATGAACTTATATGGCGACGAACTGTATAGGGATCGATGCTCAAGCTATTGAAATTTAACATCGTTCCCATATTTTTTAACAATAATCGAACGCAATATTACGAAACTTTTTACTACAAACAGCAGCTTGTTTCATAAAGTTTCTCAATCAGGGCTATCTTCTTGGCTATATATTTCGGCAGCTTGATTCGGCATACTAGCCACCCCATCTTGCTCGAACTTTTGACAAGCACAAATAGAACAAACCGACCAGCGTTGCAGTTCCCCCTCTGGTACCGGACAACCACATTGCGGACAAACCGACCAAGATTGAGTTCGATTTTGTACGGTTTTCGACCAACTTTGAAAAGCCGAAACGGCATCTCGCTGGTTTCGTATTCGAGCTAGGTCAGACTTCGATCGCTGGGCGTTAGGGGTTTGCCGATCTAAAGAATCGGAATGTTCGCCATTGCTTACCCAGCTAGGATGTGCCTGAAAAATAGACACAGCACTATCGGCATAACGCCAAGACTGGCGATTGTCGTACCAATCCCGCGAGGAAAAATGAATATCTCGAATCGTCAGTTGGACTTGCTTGTGGAGCTTACGAACAATTCCCTGGCGTTGCAATGTGAGATTTTGTGCCCAACTACCATTGGGAACTGCCACCGTGAGGATGCCCCGTTGTAAGTATAAAGGACGAGTTTTCGCCGCTGCTTTCTTACCCACCACCTGCGGCCAGATATCCAGCAAAACTTGCCATTGTTGAATTTGTTGCCAAGTTTCCGTAGCCTGCAAACCGCGTACGACGCGACCAATAGAAGTAAAATGCATATGCGAACCGAATATCTCTATGGTTCCAAGCTTTTTTATCCTCAATTGTACCTGCCACCAGGGCGTATTTTCTGTTGTGACAACCATGGCAACCATCAACAAAACGAGTAAAGTAAAAAAAACAGCCATAGCAAAATTGTGGAGAAAACGATCGATTTTAGCGATCGCGATCGCAACTGTATGGCTAACCGCCTGTACAAACCAACCAGCATCTAGCGACATGCAAGTAAAAGTAGTTCGTGTCGTTAGCGGTCAAACCCTAGAAGTATTGCCCTTACACAATAGCCAAGGCTCCTCCTCCCCCCAAAGAGTGCGATTAATTGGTTTGGATGCACCAGCTATAAACCAACTTCCCTGGGGATATGCTGCCAAACAGTATTTGCAAGAACTAGCCGGCGAACAAACCCTGCGATTGGAATTCGACCGCCAACAGGAAGACAAATACCAACGATGGTTGGCTTATGCTTGGCGCGATGGTATGCTCATCAACGAACAACTGCTGCAACAAGGACACGCGATCGCAGTATCGCGATATCCCAACACCAAATACCAACAACGCTTCACCCATGCGCGCGAAGAAGCTAGACTATTGGAGCGTGGCATTTGGAATCCCGACCAACCCATGCGTCAGACACCGGCAGAATTTCGCCGTCAGAATCGATAAATTGGGCATGGGGAAATCCCGACCAACTCACCCAATTTCATAGCGACTGCAAAAAATCATGAGCGCACAACTAAAAAACTTTCTCGATATTGCCACCGAAGCCGTTTTAGCCGCCGGCGGCGTCTTGCAATCCTACTGGGGAAAACTGGAAGAAATCAACGAAAAAGGACGTTCTGGAGACCTCATTACAGCTGCCGATAAAGCCGCCGAAGCCACCATTTTGGACATTTTGCAGCGTCACGTTCCAGACCACGGACTTTTAGCCGAAGAATCGGGAAAACAAGGTTCCCAAACCAGTCGCTACTTGTGGGCAATCGATCCTTTAGACGGAACCACCAACTACGCTCACCAATATCCCCTCTTTTCGGCTTCCGTTGGCTTATTAATTGACGGCGTTCCCCAAGTGGGAGCTGTTTTTGTTCCCGCGCAAAACGAACTATTTCGAGCCGCCAAAGGTGTCGAAGCCACCCTCAACCGCCAACCCATTCAAGTTTCTAGTACCGATAAACTAGAAAAAAGTCTTCTGGTAACGGGATTTGCCTACGATCGCCGGGAAACCTTAGATAACAACTACGCGGAGTTTTGTCACTTTACCCATCTTACCCAAGGAGTCCGTCGCGGCGGTTCGGCAGCTGTCGATTTGGCTTATGTAGCCTGCGGACGTTTGGACGGTTATTGGGAACGGGGATTGTCGCCTTGGGATATTACCGCCGGTACGGTGTTGGTAGAAGCGGCTGGCGGCAAGGTAACGGCTTACGATGGTTCGCCAGTGGATATATTTTCCGGACGACTGGTGGCTGCTAACAGTCAATTACATCCTTCTCTCATCCACGAATTGGCGCAAGTGGAACCGCTTCCCGATCGCATTTGGCAAAAATCGAAAAATAGATAA
>CAYZHY010000082.1:0-5671 GCA_964477525.1 uncultured Geitlerinema sp.
ATCTGTACACATCTCATATAAAAATACTATATAGCAAATAGTAATATTGCGTCCATGTATATTTATTAATTTTTGGGAATATTGTATTTTTCTAGCTAAGGTAAACGATGGCGATCGCTGCATTTTTAGATAAAATGTGGGGCAAGTTTTGTTGGAGAGATTTTATAAATCAGAGAGGTTCAACTATGGATCTTGGGCAGCTATTTTTCTATATTGTTCTGATTGTGGTTTGTGCGGGTATCGTGTGGCAAGGTAGCTTCATACTAGAAGACTCAGCCGATCGCTTGTCAGCTTTTTACCAATTACCACCAATCGTACAAGGTGCCATTATTGCAGCGATCGGTTCTAGTTTTCCAGAACTGTCGAGTACGGTTCTAGCAACACTATTGCACGGTGAATTTGAGTTAGGAATTGCCGCCATTGTGGGGTCGGCGATTTTTAATATTTTAATGGTTCCATCCCTTTCTGGTATAGTAAGCGGGAACTTGACTGTGGAGCGGGTTCTGGTTTACAAAGATGCTCAATTTTATATTACTAGTGTCACGGTTTTATTATTGGCTTTTGCGTTTGCTTTAATTTACAATCCTGTTGAAGGTGTCCAGTGGCAAGGTCAAGTAAATCGACCTATTGCCGTGATACCAATAGCTTTGTACGGATTGTACGTATTTCTGCAACAACAGGATGCCAGCGAAACCCCACAAGATTCGTCGCCACCTGAAGATATTCGAGTAATTTGGCAATGGTTGCGTTTGCTATTTGGTTTGGGGTTAATTGTCATTAGTGTAGAAGGTTTGGTGAGAGCTGCCATTGGTTTGGGAGATATTTTGCAGACACCTAATTTTTTATGGGGATTAACCACCATTGCGATCGCTACGAGCTTGCCAGATACGTTTGTAAGCATCAAATCGGCTCGTGAAGGTAGAAGTACCATTAGTTTGGCTAACGTCTTAGGTAGCAATATTTTTGATTTGCTGATAGCTATTCCGATCGGCGTTTTGATTGCAGGAGCTTCCACCGTGAATTTTGCTGTGGCTGCTCCTATGATGGGGGTTCTAACGCTGGCTACGATTGCTTTATTCGCTATGCTACGGACGAAGTTGGTTTTATCCCAAACGGAATGTTGGATTTTGCTAGGATTGTACGTAGCATTTATCTTCTGGATGGTGTTAGAAACGTTTGAAATCACAAGTTTCGTGAATTTCTAAAAATCAAGTACAATATTTCTGTCGCGATCGCCAACAATTTATCAAGCATTTTCATGCAAGATCGCGAACATTTTCTTTGAAAGGGGGGCCAATGCTGGTCCCTGCTACTTTTTTTATATAAAAATCGTTTTTAGAGTGTCCCAATCCACTTTAAAAATTGCCCACCCTACTACGAGTGCTATGGCGATCGCGCTATTTTTAGATAGAATGGGGGGCTAGTATCGTTGGCGAACTTTTACCAATTAGAGAGGTCAACCTATGGATCTGGGACCGTTATTTTTTTATATATTTCTAATTTTGGTTTCCACAGGAGTCGTTTGGCAAGGTAGCTTAATCCTAGAAGACTCAGCCGATCGCTTGTCAGCTTTTTACCAATTACCTCCCATCGTACAAGGGGCGGTTATTGCAGCAGTGGGTTCGAGTTTTCCAGAACTATCGAGTACTGTCCTAGCAACGCTATTGCACGACAAATTTGAGTTAGGAATTGCTACAATTGTCGGCTCTGCTATTTTCAATATTTTAGTGATACCAGCCATTTCTGGTTTGGTCAGCGGCAAGATGACTGTCGATCGCTTTCTGATATACAAAGACGCTCAATTTTATATCATCAGCGTCACGGTTTTGTTGTTGGCTTTTGCGTTTGCTTTGATTTACAATCCTGTAGAAAATACGAAGTGGGTCGGTCAGCTAACTCGCCCCATTGCTCTTATACCAGTGGCTTTATATGGATTTTATATGTTTTTACAACAACAGGATATTAGCGAAAACCAACCAGAAACCTCACCTCCTGAAGGTATTCGTGTTATTTGGGAATATTTGCGTTTGCTCTTTAGCTTGTTTTTGATTTTGATTAGTGTAGAAGGTTTGGTCAAAGCTGCCATTGGTTTGGGAGATATTTTGCAAACACCGAGCTTTTTGTGGGGGTTAACTGCAATTGCGATCGCTACGAGCTTGCCAGATACGTTTGTAAGCGTAAAATCTGCCAGGGAAGGCAAAAGTACCATTAGTTTGGCTAACGTTTTAGGTAGCAATATTTTTGACTTGCTGATAGCTATTCCGATCGGCGTTTTGATTGCAGGAGCTGCCACGGTCAACTTTGCTACAGCTGCTCCTATGATGGGCGTTCTCACCCTGGCTACCATTGTCTTGTTCGGTATGCTTCGTTCGAACCTAAATTTAACCATCCCAGAATGTTGGATTTTGTTAGGATTGTACGTAGCCTTCATTGTATGGATAGCATTAGAAACCTTTGGCATAACAAATTTGGTTATTTTCTGAAAATCGGATACAAAATTTCTATAGCGATCGCTAACAATGGATATAGCACATTGGTGGCATCGCGAACTTTTTTGGGCGTAAGGGCAATCCCTTCCCATTTTAGAGAAAATCTAGATAGCCATTGTTTGTAGCAGAAAGCTTGTTCGCCCATCCCCAAACGCCAGGTTTTCAGCAAGTTAGCCAAGATTTGGGTGGGATTTATTTTGCTTCTGCACCGGAAGTTGTTCCCCAATGCAACGTATGTTCTTTGCCTTTAGCTGCCAACACCCCCCTACGCTCAACCGACAGTTCCTCCCTCCGCTTGCCCGCAACAACGCAATACGCTCAACGATCTGGCTTTTCAAGATGGTTCCTACCCCATTACCAGGCGTTTGTATGTTATTGTCAAATGCAACGGTTAAATTGACGAACAAGCCGGCGATGCCTACGCTCGACTTCTGTTGACCGAACAAGGGCAAAAAGCCATCCAAAAAGCGGGATTTGTTAGAATTCGATAACCAAATCGTTGTTGTTTTTTTTGGTAATTCTCCATGCCAGAAATTTTCCACGCTCCTTCCGACCCAGACCCCGACGAACAGTCCGAAATCTTTCAAATCAACCAAATGACGCGGCAGTTCCACGAAGAACTTGCCTATCGAGAGGCGTTCGAGCGATACTGCCAGTGGTATTACGAAACCGCCGAATTTCACCGACGGGAGTTGGAAACAATGCAAGGGGATATTAACATTCTCGGCTGGTTTTCTGGTGGCAGCGATCGCGATTAACCGTACTGCATAGCCCAACCTATCGTTGCTGCTAGCCAAGTGCCTACGTAGTATACTCAGCGTTAATTTTGACGTAATCGTAGCTGAGGTCGCATCCCCAAGCCACACCTTCGCCAGAACCGTTGCCCACACGAACTTGGATGCGTACGGTATCGTTTTGCAAATAATCACCTTGGGCGGCTTGTTCCATGTACTGGCTGGCAGCATGGCGGTCAAAATCGAGGGGCTGACCGTTGTCCATTAACAAAAACTCACCCAAGTAAATTTGTAAATAATCCGCATCGAACAAGATCCCGGAACGACCCGCTGCTGCTGCAATTCTTCCCCAGTTGGGGTCGCGACCAAAAACCGCTGATTTTACCAAGGAAGAACCAGCAATAGTCCGGGCAATGATGCGAGCCGAGGCATCGTCCTCTGTGCCCCGTACTTGTACTTCCAAAAGACAAGTCGCTCCTTCTCCATCCCGAGCGATCGCTTTGGCAAGATGCTGGCAGGCTGCTGTGAGCATATCTTCTAGTTTGGTGGCTTCCGGACTATCTTCTTGAATGGCAGGGGTTCGCGACTGACCGTTAGCAAAAGCCAGCAACGTGTCGTTGGTACTGGTATCGCCATCTACCGTTACTTGGTTAAAACTTTTATCGGCAGCACGCGCCACCATATCCTGCCACAAATGAGGGGAAACCGCCGCATCGCAGGTAACAAAAGCCAGCATGGTCGCCATATTGGGATGAATCATTCCCGACCCTTTGGCCATGCCGCCGATTCTGACCGACCGACCGCCAATGGTGGTTTCCAAAGCAATGGTTTTGGGTACCAAATCGGTGGTTAAAATGGCATGGGCAGCTTCTTCTCCTCCCGTCTCCGAAATCCCACTCACCAAACTAGGCATGGCATCTCGCAAAGCATCCATGGGAATCCGCTGACCAATGACTCCGGTGGAAGCCAGCAACACTGATTCCGAGGCAATTCCAAGATTCTGTGCTAGTAGTTGGGCACTTTCTAGGGCATCTTCGGTACCTTGACGACCGGTGGCGGCATTGGCTTGCCCGGCATTGCATAAAATTGCTCTTGCCGATAGTTTGGATTCCAGACGTTGGCGACAGTAATCCACACAGGCTGCCCTCACCTGAGAGGTGGTAAACACGCCAGCTGCGATCGCTTCCATGTCTGAATAAATTAATGCCAAATCCAACGCCCCAGAAGGTTTTAAGCCTGCTGCAATGCCTGCTGCTTTGTAACCTTTGGGGGCTGTAATTCCGCCAGAAATTGGGTGCCAGTCTGCCATAAGCTTAACCGTATGCTTGTCAATTATTTTTTCCCAAGTGTACCGGTTAACCGGCCAAAGACAAAGCCATGGCGATCGCCCAAATATCCACAATCAATAAAATGGCTGTCATGGCCAGCAAAATGCGATACATCCACGGCTGTGCCAAAGGAACCACATCGCGGGTATCCAAACCGGTTTTTTGATGGACCAAATGCACCAAACGATCGAAACCGGCTATTCGCATGGGCAGTAGATACGCATCGCCAGAATAACTGAGAAAATAGTACACCAATCCGCCTTGTCCGGTGGTACGGGGCTTCAACGCTTGGATGTCTTCCCAAGGCAACGACCAACCCCGACGAAAAAATTTTGGTACCCAACGGGGATAGGTCAGTTGAATTTCGCGATCGCTCAACGCCACCCGTTCGCTTAACGCCCCATACAGAGCGACAAATCCCACCGGCAATCCCGCTGCGATCGCAAATGGGGGAATGGAAGGGGAAGCGATTTTGGCTAAAAAAGGTAAAGGTAGGGTTAAAGCGACATAGAGAGTTAATAAAGTAATTCGAATTAATGGCGAAACGCGAAATACCATCGGTTTGCTTAAGTCTGGAGACTGGAAATTTTTCATAATTTTGAGTTTTTAATAACCAAAACACTTTTTTTACAGTTATTATTATGGTAAATATTTTTGGACAACGCTCCATCCCGTCCAAGATACCCACATAAACCCAAACAGCAGCACCAAATTAATACTCACATGTAATTGTCGTGCCCAGGGCCTTTGGGGATGGATGCGACTGGCACTGGCAGCCGAAGCCAGTACCAAAGCCACCACAATGATTCCGGCCATCAAATGGGAAGAGTGACCCAAACTGCCGTAGTGACCGAGAGTGCCTACCAAACCAATTCCTAACAGCAACAATACCAAACCGACTAAAATACTACCAATGGTAATGTGGAGCGATCGCAACCACCGAGGGCGTTTTTTCTTGTTGCTACGCCCGTAAAACAGCCAACCGCCAGAAACCGCCAACAAAAAATAGGCGGTAACCGACAATCCCATAGACCAAGCGGCCATTTTCCACAACCAAAGAAAAGAAGGTAAGTCCATTTGCTAGCAGACAATTTTCTATGCAATCTTCTATTATAGCTAC
>CAYZHY010000082.1:5771-11638 GCA_964477525.1 uncultured Geitlerinema sp.
CTACCGAAGGGAAAAGCATGGGAATTCCTCTCTTCCCCCTCTTCCCCCTCTTCCCCCTCTTCCCTCATCCCATCTCCAACAACAATAGGAGAGCGATCGCAAACAATCGCTCCCCTTAAATAGCATTTAAACTTTGACTGCACTTTGAAATTGTTTTTATGCTGGTTTTTTCACCATGGGCTTGCTAAGAATGACAGCTGCTTTTTTAAAAACATAAATATTCCGCGAATATCATTTAAGCCGATGCTGCCATCGTTTTAGAAACTTCTGTTTCTGAGTTGGTCGAAGCATCCGATTGTGAAGATTGTGAAGCTTCTGTTTCGGTTTCGGCTTCGGGAGAATACAGCTCGCCTTCATGAACCTGCAATTCATTACAGGAGATTTTATCTGCTAAAATAGCTGTGGCCATCATACCAGTATGAATTTCCAGCTGTGCTTCCGGGAAAGCTTCAAAAAATAACCGCTGACCTGGAAAAACGACACGTTCAAAATACCAGTTAGCAATATTACAAATCCGAGCCACTTGGATATCGCTGGTGGCATTTACATAGCAACATAAAATCCGATTGGAAGTTTCTGGTGGTAAGGGATCTAAAATTTGAGCCATAACAAACGAACCTAATTCATAAAGTTTGTACAAGATTATGTTTCTACCATAGCAAGGAGCGATCCCAACCTGTTGTAAAAGGGACTACTAACCCGCAAAAAAAAACCACCAATTGAGAGCGATCGGTAGCACAAAATTTGGCATTTTCGTTGCTCTACTGGCAAAATTTACCACATCCGGACAAAAATACCCAACTGAGTTCTCCTGCTCCGGATGAAAACCTAGCTTTTCCCCACTGTACAAGGAATTTTTTCCAAATTCCAAAAATTTAAGGAAATTTCTGAAATTGGTAAATTTTCCATGTCTGCAGGAGGAACTCAGAACGTAGCTACCTCTGCGATCGCGTATTACCGGTATTTCAGCCATCTTTCAGGCATAAATAACCAACTTGGGCAAGCATTCTGCGGCCATTTAAGTTAATTTACAGAAAAGCGATCGTTCGACGGCTCCAAGCCAGCCATTCATTGTTCTTTTGGGCAACGATGGCGGCTAGCGAGTTAGGCGATAAGAAAAGCCAAAATACCTGCGAGGTCGATTTCAGAAGATATTTGCCACGCATCCAACATCTATATATATGAAAGAACCAATTGTAGAAACCGTCAAAACCTCTACCAATCCTGCTTCCGAGCGGATTTTATACGTACGTCTTCCTTGCAATCCTATTTTTCCCATTGGCGTTGTATACCTAGCCGACCACGTCCACAAACTTTTTCCAAAAGTTACCCAACGGATTTTCGACATGGGAACCGTTCCGCCTTTGGATTTTGCCAAAGGGTTGGATGAAACCATTGATGAATTTCAACCCACCCTGCTGGTTTTTTCCTGGCGGGATATTCAAATTTACGCCCCGGTAGGCGGTCGTGGCGGCAATCCCCTGCAAAACGCCTTTGAATTTTACTATGCCCAAAATCCCCTGGTAAAACTGCGAGGGGCCTTGGGGGGTCTAAAAATGACTCTGGCTTACTACGGCGAACTGTGGCGCAACCAGCGGTTGATTAAACGGGGATGGGAACGCGCCCAGCAATACCACCCACAAACCCGCGCCATCGTTGGTGGTGGGGCGGTAAGCGTGTTTTACGAACAGTTGGGGCATATGATGCCTAAAGGAACCATTATTTCCGTTGGCGAAGGGGAACCTTTATTGGAAAAACTGCTTCGGGGGCAAGATTTTACCGACGAACGTTGCTATATCGTCGGCGAAACCCAACCACGCGATCGCATGCTTCACGAAAAACCCACCAACGTGGAAAAAACCGCCTGCGATTACGATTATATTGCTAGCATCTGGCCGGGGTTTCAGTACTACCTGCAAGACTCCGACTTTTACGTAGGCGTACAAACCAAACGCGGCTGCCCCCACAACTGCTGTTACTGCGTTTATACGGTCATCGAAGGCAAACAAGTACGGGTCAACCCCGCCGACGAAGTGGTCGCCGAAATGCGGCAACTGTACGATCGCGGCATTCGCAACTTCTGGTTTACCGATGCTCAGTTTATCCCAGCACGCCGTTATATCCAAGATGCTACGGAACTGCTGCAAAAAATCCTAGATGCCGGTATGAATGACATTCACTGGGCAGCCTACATTCGTGCCGATAATCTCACCCCCGAACTGTGCGATTTCATGGTAAAAACCGGCATGAACTATTTTGAAATTGGCATTACCAGCGGTTCCCAGGAGTTGGTGCGCAAAATGCGCATGGGCTACAACCTGCGGGTGGTTTTGGAAAACTGCCGCGATTTGAAAGCTGCCGGGTACAACGATTTGGTATCTGTGAACTATTCGTTTAATGTTATCGACGAAACCTACGACACCATTCGCCAAACCATTGCCTACCATCGCGAGTTAGAAAAAATCTTTGGGGCTGATAAAGTGGAACCAGCAATTTTCTTTATTGGCTTGCAGCCTCATACCCATCTGGAAGAATACGCTTTCCAACACGAGATGCTGGAACCAGACTACAATCCCATGAGTATGATGCCTTGGACCGCCAGGAAGTTGCTGTGGAATCCGGAACCGCTGGGATCGTTCTTTGGCGAAGTTTGTTTGGAAGCTTGGCGTCGCAATCGGGATGACTTTGGACGTACGGTAATGGCGATTTTAGAAGAACGCTTGGGACGCAGCAGCTTGGAAGAGGCCCTATCGGCACCGTTGCCTGCGGAAAAAGAGAAGAAAGTGTTTGTGGGGACCAGCAATCGATCGCTGTGATATTGTAAGCTATTCAAGATGGGGGGAACGGTCTGTCCCATCTTCTCTAGAACATTGCATTGTAGAAAGTAACGGCTAATTTATGAAAGAACTAGACACCAAAAAAGCCATCGAACTGTTAAACAGCATTATGGAATACGAACTGGCAGGGGTAGTTCGCTACACGCACTATTCCCTAATGGTTACTGGTCCCAATCGCCTTCCCATTGTAGATTTTTTGAAGTCACAAGCGACGGAATCCCTCAACCACGCCCAGCAAGTGGGAGAAATTGTTACGGGGTTGGAAGGGCATCCCGTTTTAAAAACAGCACCTATTGAAGAAAGCTACCAGCATTCGGTTCCTGATATTCTCAAGGAAAGCCTTGACCACGAAGAGCAAGCTTTGGATATGTACAAGCAATTGTTGGAAGTGGTGCAGGATGCCAGCATTTATTTGGAAGAGTTTGCTCGTAACATGATTGGGACCGAAGAGTTGCATACGGTAGAATTGAAAAAGATGCTGCGCGATTTTTCTTAATTTTTCAATCTACTTACAACCAACTCGCTATTTTCTAAAGTGAGCGTACAACAGTCGGGGCGATCGCGATCGCCCCGAAAAGATTTTCCTGGTTTAACCATAGAGGAGACAAGCTAAAATTACCTGTCTCCTGAAATAGTTCTCAAATAGGCAAATTAATTAAAATTCGCCTTTGCTACGGCGGATGTGTTCCATAACTTTGTTTTTGCGGGCATTTCGTTCCCCAGAATTGGAATTTTGTCCCAATTTGATGTCGCTGGTCATGCCGAGATGGCGCTGGATGCGTGCTTTGCGTTCGTTGGTAGTTGCCATAGCGATACTATCCTGTTAAAAAATGCTCCGAATGCGAGCGAAAAAAGGAATCCGCCTTTCATTTTAACGACGATTTGCCCAATTGGAAGCTTTTTGGATAGGAGATTTTTCCGATCGCCTAGCTTCAGCTCTAGAGTATATGCCTACAATGTGTTAGTACAGTCGAAAAAACCTTTAAAAAAACGTTTCATGACAGCGACCAACCTTCTATCTATCGAACAGCCCCAACAATGGGATTTGTCGGATTTGTATCGGGGATTCGACGACCCGCAACTGCAAGCCGACTTGCAGTGGTTGCAAACCCAAGCCCAGCAGTTTCGCGATGCCTATCGTGGCAAAGTGGCGCAACTTTCTCCGACAGAAATTGCCAATGCTTTGCAACAGTTGGAAGCGATCGCCCAAAAATCCGATGCGGTTTACAGCTATCCCTATCTGGTATTTGCTGCCGATACTCGCAACAGCGAAGCCAAAAAATTCCTAGATTATGTCATGGAAGCGATCGCAGGTATTGAAAACCAACTGCTGTTTTTTGAGTTGGAGTTGCAACAACTAGATGCAACGCAACTGCAACAGCTTCAAGAAGATCGCAACTTAGCCAACTACCGCCATTACTTGCATCGCCTGGTGGAAATGCGCCCTTACAAACTCTCGGAAGCGGTGGAACAGGCACGCAACCAAAGCAACCTCACCGGCAGGGAAGCGTTTATCCAACTGCGATCGCTCCATCTCGGCGAACAAGAATACGAACCCGTCACCACCAAAGATGGCAACACCGCTAGTACCGAAGCCGAACTCAGCGCCCTGCTGTTTCAAGCCGATCCAGATATTCGCTACCAAGCCTACTGTTCGGTTCGCAACATCCTCAAACAGCATAACTCCCTCTACGGCTATATCCTCAACACCGTTGCCCGCGACCACCGCATCGAAAACGAAATGCGGGGTTACCCATCCACCTTACAAAAACAATTGCTGGTAGACGAAGTTTCGGAATCGGTGTTCAACACCATCATGGAAAGCACTAGAGAACGCTTTGACTTATTCCAACAATACTACCAGCTCAAAGGAGAAGCCCTCGGGAAAAAAATTCGCATTTGCGATATTTACGCACCTTGGGATAGCAACGCCGAAAGTGCTACCACCATTAGCTATCAAGAAGGCATTTCCACTCTGATCGAAGCTTTAGAACAATTTGATATTAACTACGCCCGCCGCGCCGAAGAATTTTTCCTCAACAACTGGGTCGATGCCAAAGTTCGCCCCGGCAAACGCGGTGGTGCTTTTTGTTCCTATACCCACGGCAAACACAGCTATATTCTGCTATCTTACACCAACGATTACAACTCGTTGTTTACCCTCGCCCACGAACTGGGGCATGGCTTGCATTTTGATTGGATCGAAGGAACCCAATCTTATTTCAACAGCGACCCGCCGATGGTCTTGGCAGAAGTGGCTTCTACCTTTAACGAACTGCTGCTGCTAGACAACTTGCTGGAAAAAAGCCAAAACAATCCTACCTTGCGCAAAGCCTTGCTAACCCAGCAGCTAGAAGACCAACTAAATTTACTATTTCGGCAAAGTACCATTAGCCGTTTGGAACTGAAATTACACGAACGCGCCGCCCAAGTGGGTAGCTTCGACCACCATTGGATTAACGAACAGTGGATGTCGTTGTATGAAGAACTTACCGGCGATGCTGTGGCGTTGCTACCGGAACATCAATACGACTGGGCGCGCATCGGGCATATTTTCTTCAAGCCTTTTTACTGCTACCAGTATACGGCATCGAATATTGTTAGCTTGGCTTGCTATCAAAAATATCGCCAGGTGGGTCAAGCGTTTATTCCCGGTTATTTAGAATTGCTGGCATCTGGCGGCAGCATGAATCAGGTCGATGCCTTGCGCCATTACGTAGATGTGGATTTGGAAGACCCAGCTACGATTGGCAACGCACTAGAATATGTAGAAGGTTTGCTGGAACAGTTGAAAGCAACCCTATAAATCAGTAGGGTGGGTCAGCCCCACCCTGCAAAAACTAATCATTTCGACATAAAGATGCTTGGAAATCTTGGGAATCCGAATTTTCCACATAATCGCGAACCCAGTTGCAGCCGTATTCCATTAAATCCACCGATAAAATATTTTCCCAATTCCAGCGAATTACCTGGTGACCTTCTCCGC
This sequence comes from uncultured Geitlerinema sp., assembly GCA_964477525.1. Classification (GTDB taxonomy): domain Bacteria; phylum Cyanobacteriota; class Cyanobacteriia; order Cyanobacteriales; family PCC-9228; genus PCC-9228. Next base: position 11,595 of record CAYZHY010000082.1, read on the forward strand.
CAGAAAGTAAGTATTTGCCATCCGGACGAAAAGCCAATGTGGTG
>CAYZHY010000082.1:11738-17067 GCA_964477525.1 uncultured Geitlerinema sp.
ACCTTCTCCGCCAGAAAGTAAGTATTTGCCATCCGGACGAAAAGCCAATGTGGTGACGAGAAATTCGTGTCCTCTCAGATTGGTCAGCTGCTCTCCCTTGAGATTGTATATATCAATTGTATTGTCAGTTTTGGCTGCGGCCAAATAGCGATCGCGGGGGCTAAAGACAACAGAAACAAAACCCTGGCGCTGGGATTGGGCAATGGTTTGCAACAGTTTTCCATCTCGGGACCACAAGTTAACCTTGCCGTCACGACCGGCAGAGGCAATTTTTTGGCTGTTGGAACTAATGGCAACCTTCCAAATGGCTGTTTTGTGTCCTTGCAAAATATGCTGGGGGTTTCTGGCAAGTTTGGGAAGTTGGTTTTGATGGCTTTCTGAATTTTCCCAACTCCAAAGTTTCACCGTACCGTCAATACTCGACGAAACAATATAGGAACCATCCGGACTAAAGGCAACATCCCAAATACGCGCTGCGTGAGCGGAAATGGTTTGGTGAAGAATATACTCACCCGAATCGTTCTGGCGCCAAAGTTTCAAGTTGGCATCGTCTCCTCCCGAAACCAACCAACGTCCGTCCGGACTGTAATCCAAGCCAAAAATGGCCACATCGTGAGCTTGCCAGCGGTTGATTTCTGGTTTGGGAAACTTCATATGATAGATGGAACCTTGGGCATTGCCCACCACCAAGGCAGCTTCCTGAGGGTGGAAAGCCATGGAATACATTTTTTGCGAACCCAAACCCCTGTAACATTTATCCAGCGCCAACTGTTGCCACATACAAACTTTATTTCTGCCAGTTGTAGCAAACTGAGGGAAAAGGGGAGAGGAAGGAGGCGCATAAGCCACTTGCCAAATAACGCCTTTATGTTCGTATAGAGGCTGCGCAAACTGACTTTCTACTTGCCACAGCCTGACAAAACTATCTTCGCCAGCACTGGCTAGTTCCGTACCATCGGGACTAAAGGCCAGACTGCGAATACTTCCCGTATGTCCTGGGAAAGTTTTAAGTAAATTCCCGTCAGCCGACCAAAGCTTGATGGTTTTATCGGTTGATGCAGAAGCCAAATACCGACCATGGACGCTCAAAGCCAGATCGTATACTTCAGCCTTGTGGTCGTTGAGGGTTTTCATCAGGGTACCATCGCGCTGCCAGAAACGAATTTTCTGGTCTGCATGAGCTGTAATGAGGGTTTCCCCGTCGTGGCTGTAAATAACGGACCAGATGGATGCGTCGGTATTCGGGAAAGTACGGATGGCAGAACCGTTTGCTTGCCAGAGCTTGATGCTGCCATCGACACTCACGGAAGCCAGTTCGTTGCCGTCGGGGTGCCAGGCAACATCCCAAACAGCAGCCTGATGTCCGCTAAGCGTTTGCAACAGTTGACCGTCGGCGGACCAAATTTTGACCGTGCGATCGCTGCTTGCCGAGGCTAGTTTGCTACCATCGGGACGCCAGGCTACGTTCCACACCCCTGCTTGGTGACCTGACAAAAGTTGCTTTGATGCGTTTGTCACCGATTGCAAAAAAATATCGCCCTTGAGGGTAGGAATTGCCAGGCGTTGGCTGTTGGGGTGAAATTGGAGGCTATAAACCGTGGTATCGTAATTTAAGGTACGAACCAAACGACCATCTCGCTGCCAAATTTTGACCGTGCGATCGGCGCCAGAACTGGCAAGCCAGCGTCCGTCGGGACTAAAATCAACGCCCAGGGCATTGCCACCGGGATGGGCCAACATGCGGTTGAATTCGCGAACTTGATATATAACTTGTGCGAGGGTTTGTTGGGTTTGCTTTTCTAATTGGTTGTGGGTGTGAGGAGATACGAACTGCAAGTTTTGGAATTGCTGTCGGGCTTGTAAGGCTTGCACTAAGGCGTCGAGACGTTGGTGGGAGGCGAAGTTGCCCTCGGAGGCGGCTACGATCGCTTCTATTTGGCTGATAGCTACTTGGCGATAGGCAGCAAAGGTGATAGACCCCAATGCGATCGCAGCAACTAAGGCAATACTGAGAACGGCAATCAATTGGCGCTGGCGGCGGACGCTTTTTTTCTCGGAAGCCAGACGAGCTTGGGTTTCTTGTTGTTTTTCCAGTTCTAATTTTTGTTGGATTTCTTGTTGTTGGAGTTGCTGGCTGGCGTTGAGGTAGTGATAGTCCATGTCGCCGAGGTTTTTGTTTTGACTCCATTCCCAAGCTTCTTGTAAGGCTTTCCCGCGTAGCAAACGGGATGTATCTTCATAGTTAGAAGAAATCCAAGCTCGCATTTGGGAAGCGTAAGGACGAAGGAGATCGAGATGGCGGTCGATCCACGCCAAGTTAAATACTTGCCGGTAGATGGGATTTTTTATGCGCAGGTAGCCGTGGCGTTGTTCTACAATCCCGGAAAGGAGTAATTGTACTTGCGTAGAGGAGTCGGTAACTGGAATCAGATTCTCTGGGGTGGGCTGGCGTTCGCTTTCCCAGATTTGCCGGTACAGACAAAGCAATTCTCCTACGCGCCGTTCGTCGTGTAAGAGGCGATCGCGAATGGTTTTCAAGTGTTCTGGCTGGTCTTGTGCTTCCCAATTTTGCAAGATATAGTCGTTAACGCAGCGATCGACCCAAACTTCGATTTGCGGTGAGGATAGGGTGGGTGGGGCAACCGCCGATGAAGAAACACAACTTACCACCAGATTGCATAATTTTTGGGTTAAAAAAGGCTGTCCCCCACTCCAGTACAAAATTCGTTGGAGAATCGCATCCGGTTCGCTAAAAATGCTAGCCAATCCTTGCGCTAAGGGAGCGGTTTCTACTTTCTGAAATCCTTGTAAAGCAATACCGCAGCCCAAATTAAAGGGGGTACGGCTTTTGTTTGCAATCAATTCTCCGGGGGTGGTCACGCCAAAGAGAGCAAAGGTTAAGCGTTGGTACTTGGCATCGTCGGCGCGGCGGTCGTAGCAGTTGCGAATCAGGGCAAAAAAGTCTTCGGTGGCAAATTGTAAGTTGAGCAGGGAGTCGATTTCGTCGATGAAAATAGCGATCGGTTTTTGAACTTCTACAAGTAAAACCTTCTCTAGAAATTCCGCCAAACGGGCAACTGGTGGGATATCATAGCGATCGCGCCACCATTGCTTGCGATTTATATTGACCCGAGATTGCTGGCACAGCAAAGCAAAAATGGCAGCATACCACTGTTCTACCGTTACTTTTTGCGTACCAATCGCCGTTAAATCAATGGCGCAGCAGCAGAACCCAGCTTCCCGCAATCTGGTTATGGCTTGCATCCGCAGGCTGGATTTGCCCATTTGACGGGCGTTAAAAACATAGCAAAATTTCCCTGCCAGCAACGCCTGGTACAAATCTTCATCGGCTTGCCGCCAGATATATATAGGGGATTGGGGTGGCAAACAACCACCAACTTGGTATTCTATAGTCCTCAATTATCTAAAGTTCCAAAATAATTTTGGTACAGTTGGCAACTAGGGATAGCCAACTTATTTTTGAACTGAATTAAGCCCATTCCTTCCAGCGGAGAGGCATTTTGACTGGAAAGCTCTATCCCTTCCGGATGCTGGGCAACAGTTTTCATGGTGTCTAACAAAGAAGGCTTTTGTTGCAGCCGTTCTAACTGCTCTCGCAAGCGATCGCTGAAGATACCATCGGGAGCAGCTGCTTGTTTGGATAGTTCTGCCAAATCAATATTCCCCTGGCTAAGATGGTATAGGGAGAGCTGGGTTAAAGATGGGTGACCTCCCACCAAAGAAAAAATTTCCTGGGCGCACTTTTGGGGTTGTTCGATTCCGTAGCGATGGCTGAGTTCTTCCACTTGCTTGCAAGTCAATGCAGTTAATTTCACCAAAAGGCCAACGTTAAAGGGAGACTGGTTGATATTTAACGAAAAGCGTTCTTCTGTAGAGTGAATGAGAACCAGACGCAACCGCTGCCAAATGGTGTATTCTTGTAAACCGTACTGCCCCTTTTCGTACCACGAGCGTAACATACCTAAAAAATCAGATGCCAGTTGGGGATAGTCAAACAGTGTGTCCAGTCCGTCAACAACTAACAGCAAAGGAGATTCGGCAGCGGGCAGTAAATAGGTTTCAAAGTATTCCGAACAGCTATAATTGCTACCAAAGAGAGGATCCCAACGTTGGGAAAGTTCGTTGGGCATTCCCAAGTCTTTGGCTACAACGGCACAAAACCACTGCAAAAATCGATCGATATCTTCCAAGATTTGACGTTCTACCCCTTTTAGATTCACCACAGATGTGCGAAAATTGCGATCGCGTGCGGCTGCAAGCGAATGGGCCATCAGAGATGTTTTCCCAAACTGGCGAGGACCTTCGATTCGTAGTAGTGTCCCTGGTTTGAGTATTGCTTCCCTACAAAGTCGTTCGCTGCCACGGTATATATAAAAAGCAGAGTTGAGCGTCAGCGGTCCTGTAAAAGGGAGTTGCTGGAGACCGGCGAATGTATTTTCCGTGAAGTTGTTCCCAGGATCGAGTATGTCATCTGAGTTGATGGTTAAACCAAACGAGGCAAAATAAGCTTCTAGGGTTTGCCAATCCACGGGGTTTTGGCGGCGACGGAGTTTAGTTAGGGTATTATTACTTAAACCGGTGATTTGGCTTAATTGCTCTAATGTATATGGTTGGCCCTGGTTGTGGCGTATAGACGACAAATGCTCTGCGGTTTGCAGTCGCTGCCAACCTTGGGAACTGAGAATGACGCCTCGTCGCCTTTTAGCAGAATGCGATCGCTGTGGCATAATTTCGCTTTTCCTATCAACATAGATGGTTGATGTCGAGCACTTACTACCGAAATTGTTCTTGTTCTGAAGGTTTCCATCCAGGCAATTAGATGGTTGAAGAATCCTCGCTCGTATTGTTTGTTGAAAACAAGTTGACAAAATTGTATCATCTCATGAGCCCCATTAAGTTGTAATTTTAACTTGGGATCTTCCGTGGTATAGCGTCACATCTCTGTTTAGAATATAGTGTGGCACTGTAAATACACGGAAACATGAAGGCAAGGAAGATCGATCGTAGAAACTGGCTCCACATGGCAGAAACTCATTGGAAAAAGGCAACTTTTCCAGCAATGTTTTTGCCTGCAACGGATGGTATAAGCACTTCGATGCTTGTTTTCTCTATCACACCGCACAAAAATGGCTTCCGGTGCTCTTGGACAAGATGGTTAGCAGAAAGCAAGCGATAAAACATCTTTTAACAATACAATCGACCGCAAGCGAGGAGATTCTTACCTTCCTATAGTGGGAATTGTAACATACGCGAATAGTATTTTTATATGAGATGTGTACAGATCGCCTTTTATATGGGGAGGAGGGGG
>CAYZHY010000083.1:0-16916 GCA_964477525.1 uncultured Geitlerinema sp.
ATATAAAAGGCGATTTGTACACATCTCATATAAAAATACTATATAGGGAATTGCATCGCTTTTTGCCTGCTTTAGCTTGATTGAAGGTTTTATTGAAGGGGCTAGGCATCGCGGAAATTCCGGTCAAATACCACGATAGCCGTTTTGGTAGTAGCAAGTACGGTTTGGGCAGAACGTTTCGGGTTTTGATGAATTTGCTGACGGTGTTTTTCATCTAGAAATTTTTAACGCGGCCCGCGCACGCGTTTGGATTTTTTGGTGCTATCGGTACCATCGCTGGGGTAGCGATTGGTGCTTACCTATCGTTTTGGAAACGATTTTTGGGTCAGGATATGCCTCGCCCGTTGCTCATTTTGGCGGTATAGTTGGTCTTAGCTGGCGTACAATTATTTAGTTTTGGATTGCTGGCACCAAGTGCTGATGCATACCTACCACGAATCCCACAACCGACCTATCGATCGAATTCGCGAAATAATTGGACCGACGGTTGGTGGGAACTATGGAAAATCGTCTAACCAAAAGATATCTTCCAAAACTTTCTAAAATGGTTGCTCCCCACAATATTGATGGTGAAAATAGATGGCTTGCCGCAACCGCCAGTCCTTTCAAAAAGATAAGCAAATGTTCCGAATCAAGATAGCTACATGGCATGAATTGTTCGGGCAAGCGGGATATTTGGAAACGATTAATAATATTTGAGAGCCCGTTCGAGATCCCGCTGCTCTTGTTTGCGTTTGAGGGTTTCTCGTTTGTCGTGAATTTTCTTACCTTTGGCAAGGGCAACTTCTACTTTGACCAATCCCCGCTTGAAATACATTTTCAGGGGAACCAAGGTCAGCCCTTTTTCTTTAACTTTGCCGATGAGTTTGCGAATTTCCGGTTTGTGCAGTAGCAAGCGACGGCTACGACGGGGTTCGTGGTTAAAATAACTACCGGCGGTGTGGTAGGGCGAAATATGGGTATTAATCAACCAAACTTCGCCATCGCGAACCAAAGCATAACTATCGCGTAGGTTGACTTTTCCTTCCCGAGCTGATTTGACTTCAGTTCCATAGAGGGAAATTCCCGCTTCATAGGTGTCTAGAATATGGTATTGGAAGCGAGCTTGGCGATTCTCGCTAACGATTTTGAATCCGGCTTTGGTGGTTTTAGCCATAAGCTTTCCTCGCTTTCGACTGTTTGTTGGTTGCCACAATTTTGAATATGAAAGTGTAATTTTATCTTAACGAACGATCGTTGGCTTCGTTTTGTTTTTTCTTTTTATCCGTACGTAAATCTTGCCAAGAACTACCGATTCCTTGGATGATGCCGCGGACAATCAAACCAATTCCCCGGCCAATCACTTGGGTTAAAATATATACCAAACCGCTGCCTACAAAAGAGACAGTTGCTCGCAGTTTAGGTGCGATCGCATCTCGCACTTCCAAAGTATATGTTACAGCCAAAGGCAACACAGGGAGCTGTTCTAACTCGTCGCGGCGAGGAGCATATATAGAAATTTGGTTCATCCCTTCTTCGGTTAAAGTCCATAAAAGATAACGACTTTCAAAAATTTGTTTGGGTTCGTAAACCAAATCGTTTAAACGATATTTCCAAGTTAAATGATTGCGAAATTCTTCAATCTCCCGAGTAGAAACAAGGCGGCGGTTGAACAACTGATTTTTGATGTCTTCTATATCGGCAAATTGATTTAGCAATGGTGACATCACCGCATTGCCAACGGAAATAATAATATTATCTAACAAAAGTTCTGCTCGCTGCCTGGCTTCCCAACTGCCGGCTGCATAGGTGGTATTGTCTCCTGATAGCGGTTTCTGAAACAGAAAATAAGCAAGTAGTTCCGGAACAAAAGGAATTTTGGCTAGGATATTGGTTACAATTCTATCTTCATCTTGCAAAAGACTGCTAACGACATTGACTTCGCGATCGCCGGTCCAAATTGTATAGTATTTCCCGAAAAATTCCGTGGTGGCAGTTTGCCACAAATCTCGCACGACAGTAACAGAACTTCCTTCAATTTGTTCTGGTTTGATCTGAGAAAACTGCAATTCTTTCAGCAAATTTTCCAACTGTCTCAAAATAATATATAAAAGTTCGCGTTTCTTGTCCGCCCGTAAAATATCAATTTCCAAAATCGTTTCGGTTAGATTGGTAACGTTGGTTTGGATTTTGCGAAGCGTGGTATCGAACAAAACCGATTGCTGGCTGGTCACCGGCGCTTGCTGGTTGCTTGGTGATTGGGGAACCGGAAGTTGGCCATTGCTTGTCTCGCGGCTGTTGGTATTGGATGGTGGAGGAGATTCAGCCTTGCTAGATGGCTTTTGGCGGCGACGGCGACGACTGGAAGGGGGTTCTACCTTCGTCGACCACAAACGCTGCATCAGCCAACGCGCTGCCAGTAATTCTCGCTGGCGACCTTGAAAAACCATCCGTTCCCAGGCATTCATATCCGAGTGGTGCATTTTTTTCTGAATGCTTCTCAAGGTTCGATCGATTTGTTGCAAATGGTTGGAGCCCCTTTGGTAGCGCCATTGCGCTAAAAAACCAGTCGTTGGCTGGGGGGAAAGGGATGCGGTTTCTGGTAGTTGTTGCCAGTAAGATTCGCCTCTGGCTACGGTTTGAATAGCTACGACCAAATCAGGGAGGGGAGCGCCTTTGGGGCAGTATCCCTGGGCACCAGCTGCTTGCGCGCGCCGTAAGGTGGCGTGGTCTGCAACTGCCGTTACCAACAAAACTGGTACGTGGGGATGCTCTGTTTGTAGTTGCTGGCAAAAATCAATACCGGTTTCGGGATGGCCATCCAACGCCAACTCTAAAATGATAGCGCCAATTGCTTCTGTATCTGCTAAAGCTTGGAGAGCGTCGATGGTGGTAGCTGCTTCTTCGATATAGGAAATAGTTAAAAATTCTGCCAATCCCGTTCGCAATCCCAATCGAAAAATCGGATCGCTGTCAACTAGCAAAATACCAATGGCAGTATCTTGGGTCATAAATCTCTACCGAGCGCGCGCACGAGCGTCCAGCCAACGACCGATCGCTTGCTGGGCTTCTTGATACAGTTCTTGTCCGGGAGAAATGGTACGGACTTTGATAATGGCATCGGTGTATTTCCCTTGAGCAGCTAGTTCTTTGCCAGCTTTTAAAAGCGCCCGATGGGCTGCCAATTCTGCTTTGGTTCGCCATTTCTGAATGCGTTCTTGGGCGCGCTCGTACAAAGGGCTTTTGCTACTAATGTCTGCCACCAGTTCCACTGCTGCCGTGTATTTTTCTTGTTGGGCTAGTTCGTCAGCACGTTTGATGGTTTCTCGGTCAGCGATGAGCATAGCTCGTTGCCGCCATTCGGCAACGAACGTTTGTGCGCGCACGCGCAGGGGACTTTGGCCACTAATTTGGCTGGCCATGTCAATGGCGGCTTGATAGTCTTCCACCGTACCACCGGCAGCTCGCTGTTTGGCTTGTTGCAGCAAAGGTGTATCTTCCAGGCGATGAACTTGCTTTTGCCAGTGAGCGGTTAGAGTTTGAGCGTGCAGGCGGCGAGGACTTTGTGGGGAAACCATTTGAGCTTGATGGACAGCCATTTCTAGGGCCTTTTTATGCCCCAGGCTAGCTACCAAACTAGCAAATTGCAGTTGGCTCAAGTTTTGGCTGTGTTTTTGCCAGGAACTTTGCATTTGCTGGATGGTAGAAAAATAGGGATTTTTGTGGGAAAAGGAATTAGCGACGGTCCGTGCTTCTAAAAATAGATAAAATAAGTAAGGCAAGCGGTGGTCGAAGGCGGCCATGCTGTCTTGTTTTTGCAAGTCCGACGTTGACCGTGCCAGCAGCACCAGGTTTTGTGCCTCGCTCGCTAAATAGATATCGTCAGGAACGAGTTCGGCGATGCGAATGGCTTCATTAAAGTTTTGCTGTTCGATTTCGGAAAATGCTTGGTCGAGCAGGGTTCGCCCCCAGCGAGAAATGGCTGTCTGAGCAGACGATCGCGCGTAGGTATCGGAAGCGACTTCTTGGGCAATTTCAATGGCTTTGGCATATTCTTGGGGGTTTTCCCAAATAATGCGATCGCGAGCCCGTTCTAGGGTGCTCCAAGCTTTTCGTTCCACTTGTATTTGCTCGACCAGCTGTTGGGACCGTTCTTCTCGCCAAGGTTCGTGAGGAAATTTTTGCAGCTTTCTGATCTCTTGCCAAGCTTCAGACCAATTGTGCTCTTGCATGGCTTTTTGGGCTTGGTTGTAAAAGCCTTGAGCGCGCTTTTGCAGATCTTGCCAGCGTTGTTCGGCTTGGCGTGCTTTGGGATAAACCATGCTATTTTCGGGAATTTCTTTGACCAGCGAAAGAGCCGCTTCTAAATTGTTGTCTTCCGTGATTTTCTGACGAGCGATCGCCAGCAACAATTGCGACCATTCATCCCGCGATTTAGCAGCCCAATTGTACAGGGGGGCATCTTGCGACCAATTAGCGACCACCTCTAAAGCAGCAATTAAATCCTTTGTACTTCCAGAATCCGCGGCTTTTTGGGCACAATACAACTGTTGGGGAGCATTTTTGCCTGCCTGCAAAGATACTTGCTCGCAGTTAGGAATTGGGGGCGTTTTCAATAGTAAGATTAAAGTTCTGGCAACAACCGCCAACACAGCCGCTAAAGCGAGCGACCAAAATAAAAACCACAACCAACTGCCGCTACGACCCGATTTGCGAGTAGCGGTTGCTTCTGTTTCGCCTGAGTCAGTTTGGCTGCTGGCGTCTTGATTTTCCGAAGTTCCACCACCGTTGGCGGAGACAGATCCGTGAACTGATGAAGAATCGCTTTCTTCGGACTGGGGTCTGGCCATGATTTCCTCTACTGCTTTAAACTGGTTTCGCGGTTTGGGTAGATAAGTTTACCATTGCACCATCTCGCCATTGCAAGCGACCGGCATGGGTTTCCTTGTATGGGAAAAACGAATCAGTCCGGTGAGCATTGTATCTTATTGTGCAACGCCTGACGCCTTTGCAAAGCTTCCGTACAGTGAGGATTGATGGACAGGGCAATCCCATAGGAACGCAGGCTGGCATCGTATTGCTGGAGTTTTTCCAACAGTTGCCCCCGCAGCAGCCACCCACGATCTTGACTGGGTTGCAAGTGTACGGCACGTTCGTAAGCATTTAAAGCTTGAGCGTATCTTTGCCAAGATTCCAACAGGCGACCTCGTTCTATCCAACTTTGATAGTTTTCTGGTTGCAAAGCGATCGCTCGGTCGTAAGTCTCCAAAGCTTCTTGGTAGCGTTGCAAAATTTCCAACAAGCGAGCGCGCTTCAAATAAAGGTGCAACAAGTCGCTTCTGATGGCGATTAAGCGATCGCAGGTTTGTAAAGCTTCTTGGTAGCGTTGCAAGCTTTCCAATAGCCGCATTAAGGCCACAGAACTTTGATAAACCCAAGGATCGGCATCCGAACCAGCCAGTCGGTTGAGTTTTTGATAGGCCGCGATCGCCGCTTCGTATTTGCCTAGAGATTCTTGTGCCAATCCCCGATAATACCAAGCTTCCAACCACTCAGCATGGAACGCCAGCGCGTTATCCAAAGCCACCAACGCCTCTGGTGCCCTGCCCAATTGATACAGCGCTTTGGCGCGCCACAACCAAGCCGGAGCAAAATGTTCGTCTAAATGGGTAGCGCGATCGAAATCTGCCAGGGAACTTCCGTAGCGTCCAGATTCGTAATAAATGATTCCGCGTCCGTGCCAAAAAGGAGCGTAGTGGGATTGTAGCGATAAAGCTTTGTCCAAACAGGCGATCGCCGCATCGTACCATTGATGCTTGAGGCACATGCCTTTGCGAAACCACAGGTTAGGCTGCTCCTCATTTACCTGCAAAGCGCGATCGTAGCAACGCACCGCTTCTGTATAGTTCCGTTGTTTTTCCAGGGCATAGCCGTACTGACACCAAGCCTCAGTATTGCTAGGTTGCAAATAGACAGCTCGCTGACAACTTTTGGCAGCCGCCACATACCGGCCCAGTTCTAAAAGGACCATTCCCCGCCGCATCCATAGCTGGAAGTCCGACTCCCGTAACTGCACGGCGCGATCGTAGCATTGCAATGCTTGTTGGTAGCGATCGAGACGTTGCTCCAAAATCCCTCTGGCATACCAAGCTTCGTAATAAGCCGGTTGGTAGCGCGTGGCGCGATCGTACGCCTGTAAAGCTGCTTCGTCGTCTTGAAGGGCTTCCCAAGCCAAACCTTGGTAATACCAAGCTACTGGTTGCTTGGCATGCAACTGCGTACTGCGTGCTAAGGCTTCTGCTGCTTCTTCGTAGCAACCTTGGCGGTACAGCAGCATACCTTTATCCATCCACAAGCTATAATGAACGGCATTCAGTTGTAGCGCTCGGTCGTAATTCGCCAAAGCCTCATCTGGAAGGTTGAGTTGCTCTAACGTTTTTGCTTTTTGCCACCAAACTTTACTGCGACGGCATGCTTGACCGCCCTTGGCTAAAGCTCTTTCGTAGCAGGTCAAGGCTTGTGGATATTTTTGGGCTGCGTACAACCGGTTGCCTTTGGCTACATCGGGGACGGCCCCCAAAAAACGAGATAGCACCTCACCAAGAGAATCTACAGCTTTTTCCAAGGGGGCCGCTCCCTGGGTCGAGACACGTCTGTGTTGGTTCCTACCAGTGGCAGACCAGCCTTGACGGGAGGAACGATGGGTAGCAAACTGGCGGCGATCCACCGGCGTTGCCTCTGGAAAGGAGAAAGAACCGGTGTCCTCTCGACCATGGCGTGTTTTCCAGCGACTTAAGGACGGGGATTTCTTCGGTGCCGCTGGTGTTTCTTTAGCAACCGACTGGGTCTGTGCGTTTGGTGGTTTGGTTGGGGAATGCTCGGCCATGAAGGTTCGGTTTTGGTGACGATTCTGCTGGCAGTATGGTGGTGTAAATGGAAATGGGTGAGGGAATTGACCAACGCAATAGGACGCTTTGAGATTGATGGTACAAAAGCACCAGTCTTTCGGACTATCCTAGCAAAAAGCTGTCCGTTCGACTCAATAACTCTTGGCAGCAACGCCCAAACCGGAACCTAACTGACAATTTGCCATTATTGAAGTTGCCGATTGTTGTCTATAGAGGGCATCCTTAAAAGGGAAGCGAACCAAAGCTGGGTTCTTAACGAACAGCAACGACAGGGTAGGTAGTAAAGGCAGCATGGAAGTAAAAAATTTACGTTTCAGTAAGGGATCCTTCATACAACGTCTGCTGGAAGGAGTGAACTTACGTCCGGAGGAAGGAGAGCGAACGCTGTTAATGTTTGCTTTTTCTACAGCTACTTCCGTCGGACTAATCTGGTTGGAAGCTAGTACGGTAGGACTGTTTTTAGATCGCTATGGTGCCCAATCCCTGCCTTGGATTTATATTGCCGGCGCCCCAATTGCCTCGCTGCTGGGATTTTTATATTCTTGGCTGCAATACGTGATTTCCCTACGATGGACGATCGTAATCGTAGCAGCCACCATGGCGATTCCCTTATTGTTTTTTAGTTTGGGATTGAAAATTGCCGGCATGATGGGGGTCATGATTTTTCTCATGCGTTTGTGGCTCGACGCCCTCTACGTCATGAACGATATCAATACCTCCATCACTGTCAACCAACTGTTTAACATCCGCGAGATCAAACGTACTTATCCTTTGGTTAGTAGCGGCATCCTCGTTGCCGACGTATTGAGCGGTTTTTCGCTACCTTTTTTAATTAATTGGTTCGGCGTTGACAATATTCCGCTGATTTCCTTCCTCATGTTTTTGTTGGGGGCTGTGGTTTTATTTTATGTGGGGCAAAGCTACCAACAGTTTTTTCCCGACTCTAAAGGTCGCTACAGCGAGGTAGAAGACGAAGAATACACCAACCGTCGCATGCAAGAACCGGTACGCAAATATGCCGTATTGGTTTTTGCTTTCTTTATTTGTGCGGAAGTGCTTTATTTGCTGGTTGATTTTCAGTTTCTCAGCGAGTTAGAACAGCAAAGTCGTTCGGAAGGATCCCTAGCCACCAATGTCGCTAGCTTTTTGGGGTTGTTTAATGGCATTATCGGCGTTGGCGAACTGGCCATGCAGTGGTTTGCTTCCAGCCGCATCATCGAAAAATTTGGTGTTTTTCTTACTGCTGCTTTGCTACCAGCTTTGGTGTGCTTGCTGGGGGGCATTTCCATGGTGAAACTGCTGCCGTTGTTTATGGGATTGATTTTATTAAAATTCTTCGACGACCTGTTGCACTATACTTTGGTGGAAAGTACGGGTGCGGTTTTATTTCAACCCATTCCCGAAAATCGTCGCTCTCGCATTCAAGCCTGGGTCACAGGCGTTGCCGAACCGGTTTTTACTGGCATAACTGGGGTGGCCATTTTGGGCCTTATTTGGGGCGTGCAACAGGTTGATTTTGGTTCTGTAGGCATTTCCAGCCAGCAACTGCAAGAGTGGATTTTCTTAATTTCGATTGTGTTGATTGCTTTGCTGTGGTTGGGGGTCATTTATTTACTGCGCAATGGCTACGTGAGTTTGCTGGTTTTCAGCGCCCAGCGAGAGCGTTTGGGCACTTCTAATGTGGATATGGGGGCGTTGAAACAGGCTGTGGTCAAAACCCTCGACCAGCCGGGAACCGAGTCGGAAAAGCGTTCTTGCATTGAACTGCTCCACCAATTTGCCCCCAAGGAAGTGCCGGAAATGCTGGCACCGCGGTTGATGCAATTTCCGCCATCGCTACAGCAACAGAGTTTGGAAGTGATGTTGCAGCATCCCGAACTGCCCTATGTGGAGTCGGTTCGTAGTTTGATGAAGCAGTCTTCCTCGCCGGAAGTGGTGGCGAGGGCGTTGCGCTATATTTGGCTTACGGAAAAATCGGATACCTCTACAGGGCTCAGCACAAGTTTGAACGCGCTGCGACCCTATTTGCGACCGGAGGTGGATCCGGTGGTGCGGGCAACGGCGGCTTCCATGATTTTGCGAGATGGCACCAAGGAACAAAAGGCGGAGGCTACCAATACCATTCGCCGCATGCTGACCCACAAAAACGAACGGGAACGGGTGATGGGTTGTCGTGCTTTGGGAGATGCCGATTACTTGCAGGCCTTGCGGTTGCACATTCCCAATTTGCTTCAGGATGAGTCGTTGCGGGTCCGCTGCGCTCTGTTGGAGGTGATTGCTTCTACCCGGTATGAGGAATACTATCCGTCTTTGTTGCGGGGGTTGTATTACAAGTCTACCCGGGAAGCGGCGATGCAGGCTTTGGTGAAGTTGGGATCGGAGATTTTAGACCGGTTGGTGGAACTGGCGCAGGATATTCACAAACCCGATATTGTGCGCATGTATGCCTGGAGTACCATTGCCAAAATTGGCAACCGGGAGGCGATCGATGCGTTGGTTTCTGGTGCGATCGCTTCTTGGGGGGTGACCCGCCGCAATATTTTGCAGGTTTTGTTGAAAATGCCTCAGGAAGCAGGTATTGAGGGGGTTTCCGAACGGTTGGGGCGCAGCGGCGTGGAATTGCTCATCGACCAGGAGTTGATGCTGCTGGGGCAGGTGTACATGGCGCGGCTGGATACCGAACCCCATTTGGTGGTGCCGGCGCAACCGGAATCCCAGTACGCCATGCCCATGCCGGGCGATCGAGCAGCTCCATCTAGCAGTTCCCGCTTGACGGTGGAACAATCCCTGACCATGTTGCGAGATGCGCTGGCCTATATGGAAAAAGATGCCATCGAACGCATTTTTTGGTTGATGAAATTTTTATATCCCATCAGTTCGATTCAGGGGGCTGCTTTTAATTTAAATTCCGGTTCTGTGGGTAATATGGCTAAAGGATTGGAAATTTTAGATAATATTTTGGATATTTCTACAAAAGGGGCTTTGTTGCAGGTATTGGACAAACGTTCCGATGAGGAAAAAGTTCGCAGTTTGAATGGATTGGTTCGTTACGAGCCTTTGTCGCCCAGCGATCGCTTGCGGCATTTGCTAGAACGCCGCTATTTTCTCTCAGACTGGTGTTTGGCTTGTTGTTTCCACGTGGCTGTGGCAGGGCGTTGGTCGCTAACGGCGGAACAAACCTTAGCAGGCTTGCGCCACCCCAGAGGATTTGTGCGCGAGGCAGTTTTAGCTTATCTGAAAATGGCTTCTCCCGGGTCTTTGGTGGAGATGTTGCCCAAGTTAAAAAACGATTCCGATCCGTTAGTGGCCGCGCAAGTGCGGCAAATGATGGCAGAATTCAAGGTAGACGGTTCTAGCAGCTCGCCGTAAAAGCTTCTGAATGGTCTTGGCAAATTTGGGAAATATTAGGAGGGAAAGAAGTTCTTTTTCATGCCTATCCTAACTCCATTTTCGGGGTTGTCTGGAACTGCATTTTGGAGAATCGTCCCATACTAATTGATAGTACCGAGTTTTTGTTTTTCTTTAGCGCGGTGCGCTTATGTTGCAGTTTGATTGGTCAATGCTTCCAGCCAGCATTCTTTTTTCAATATGTTAACCAGTCTCGATCGCTTGTTATTTGTCCGGGGCGTTCCCATTTTTAAGGAATTGCGCGATGATTTTCTCGTGCGTTTGGCATCGGTGATGGACGAACTTTCGTTCCCTGCCAACTATACAATTTTTATGGAAGGTCAAGAGGGGCGATCGCTATATATCGTGGTATCCGGTCGCGTACGGGTTCACATTGGCGAGAGGGAGTTGGCCCAATTAGGCAAAGGCAAATGTTTTGGAGAAATGTCACTATTTGACGCGGAACCGCGTTCGGCAACGGTTTCTACCTTGGAACCGTGCGAATGTTTGGTTCTTACCCAACAACAACTCTACGATGCCATTGACGAAACGCCAGGCATTGCCATCAATATAATTCGCTTGCTGTCTCGCCGGACTCGAGAACTCAATCAAAAATTAAACACTGCCGAGGCAGGGAAAAAGGGATTGCGTGGCATGGATCTGAGCTAGAAAAGGGTAGAGGAAACGCGGTCCGCACTGGTTTCCTCTCGATCCCTTACCGGTTTTGGTTAAATTCGCTCGTGTTTTTCTAGAAGCTGCTGCGCGCGAGGTTTGTATACCAGATAAAACAGGGCTTCAATATACCGCAGTAAGTCTTCTCGGTTTTCTTGGGAAGAATAGTTCCAAAATCCGTAGATTTTGCTGAGGGTTAGAATGCGGTTGGTGTGAATTTTCCAAGTGTAGCAGCTATACACCCGTTGGATAGCTCGTTCGGAAAGCTGCTGCCAATATTGGGAGTCGCGATCGCATTTTTGAACGAACTCCAGCAGAATTTCTGCCGTTTCTTCTACATTGGTAGGGTTAATCAAAAAACCATTTTTGCCATGCTGAATGATTTCTAACGGTCCACCAAATTGGGTGGCAAAAGTCGGTAAACCGGAAATCATCGCCTCCAGAATGGTCAAACCAAAAGCTTCAAACAAGGCTGGTTGCACGAAAATTC
This sequence comes from uncultured Geitlerinema sp., assembly GCA_964477525.1. Lineage (GTDB taxonomy): Bacteria > Cyanobacteriota > Cyanobacteriia > Cyanobacteriales > PCC-9228 > PCC-9228. The sequence continues at coordinate 11,437 of CAYZHY010000083.1, forward strand.
CCTGGCGGTCGGCAATCACCCGATAAATTTCTCCAGAATCGCTTTTAGAAAGTCTCACGCCCAACCAACGAATTTTGCCGTAGAGGTTGTACTCGTCAATGAGCTGGTACAGTTTATTAATCTCACCAATCTCTTCGGCATCGTTGGAATCTTCCGGACGCAGCTTGCCCGCCACGAGAATTAAGTTGCACCGTTGTTGCAGCTCTTGGCTTTGACCAAAGCACTCTACCAAACCGCTGAGGTTTTTGATCCGATCCAAACGAGCCATGGAGAAAATCGGCCGTTTGTTCGGATCGTCCAATTTGCCAAACACGTGGTCCGGGTCTTCTAGGGTAAATGCTAATTCCTCCAAGCGATCGCGCATTCCATGCAGGCGCAATTCTTCCCGGGTATGCGGAAAGTATACCGCCTCGTTGACGCCAGGAGGAACCAGGTTAAACTTGGGACTAAACAGTTCGATGCCGTGAACTACGTGATAAAGCTCTGGCATGGTAAAACAGGAGTAGGATTCGTACTGTCCCACCCCATCTTCGGTGCCCACAATTTCTTGATAGGTACTGCTAACGATAAAGTTGGCAGCATTCATGGCAATCAAGTCTGCCGTAAATTGTAGGGAGAAGTGATAGCGGTCTTCCAAATCTTGCCAGTACAGGTTGCTAAACAAATACTTGGATTTTTCCAAAGCGTGGGCAATGTTGCATTGAATGACTTTCAAGCGTCTGGCCAGCAAGAAGGCTACCAAATTGCCATCGGAATAATTACCAATCACCAAATCGGGTTTGCCCTGCATTTCGGCCAGGAGTTCTTTTTCCGCATCCAGGGCATAGGTTTCCAAGTACGGCCAAATTTCAAAGCGGGAAATCCAATTTTGAGTCACATTGGCGTTGAACTCCCGGAAGGGAACCCGCAAAATCCAGCCGTTATCCGTTCCCCGAATTTTTTCCAGGCGTTGGTTGCAAAGAGTACCGTCGCTGTTAGGAATCAAACGTGTCAGGATAATGACTTGGGGATGAACCCCGAGAACGTCCAAACCTTGCTGTTGGAACTCTGCTTGCAGCTGTTTTTCCAAACTACGCGCTTGGTCGAGAACGTAGACCACTTGACCGCCAGTATCCGGACGACCCAAAACCCCTTCTTGACCAAACCAGCCGTGTACGGAAACCAGCACAATTTTAAAAATCATGGGAATCCGGGAAATGAAGGCCTCTAGGGTTTGGTGGTCTGGAGAGTCGATCAGTTGGTCGAGAATTTCTAACGTTTCTTTGACTCGAGAGGCAGTATTTCCCCAACCCGGTTCAAATCCCAATGCCTGGAAATCGAAGCGAAATTCACTGTAGGGGGTTTCGGGATCGATACGGTTGACGTATGCCAAAGCTTGTTTGACGCTTTTAGAAAGATTTTCTGCCGTATTCAGGCGATCGTTAATCAGCAGCTGCATGCCATTGGCAGAATGCAAGCGCAAGAATTGAAACAGGGACTCCCACCATTTTTGTGGGTCTTGGAAAAGCTTGCTGGATAAATAGCGGTTGAGAAATTGCAGCCCCTTGCCAATATTTTTGGGGTCGCGAATGGTGGGGGAGTAGTCGTAAAAGGGTCGGAAATCAATTTCAAAAAGATCCCCCTCGTGAGGAAAGTAGCGATTGACAAAGCGATCGCGCACATCCAGCAAATCCTGCACCGACATGGGTTCGACACCCATTTCCTCATCAATGCGATAGGCTTGTTGGACAGCAATTTGCGGGCGGACGATCGTGCAAATGCTTTCCTCTTCCAGGATAATTTCCTGAGTGTAGTATATGAGATTTCCCAACTGGGAATTATTATAGAAAGTTGCAGGTTTTTCGTGCCTGTGACAGTAGTCTGCAAAAGCACGTTCGATATCGTTGCGTAGTAAGTATTTTTGGTCTTTAGCGCGCAAGTCAAGAATGAATTGGCGCAAATCTAGTTTTTCTTCCGAATTGATAACAGACTGGATTAGCTCAGACATAGTAACATCCCTAGACAAAAACGAATACAAACCGACCGGGTCACCCAACGAGACTCACTCAGGCTACTTTATCCATCGAAACAAATCTCCCTACCGCGATCGCAGTGAAATTGCGATCGCGAGCTAATATTTCCCCAAAGCAATAACTGCCAGATACTAGCCCAACCACAGCTTGCATTTGGGGGAATAGCCTGCCCGTTTTGGTGGTGGCATTTCTTAGCTGCCAAACCGGAGTCGGAATTGCTTGGCTACCAGATACACCGCGTCCCATACAAGCAGATCCCGCCGGCCAGTCAACAGCACACGGCGATCTTATCTCAATTGGGGGCCATTTTCTATCCACCCACCAAATTTAGAACTAGTTTGCCATCTCCCTACCCAAACCAGCCGACGCAAAAAACTGTCCTAGCAGTCTATATCCTAGGACAGCAAGCGTTTTCACCAAACTAAGGCATGGAAGAGGAACAGCTAGGCACGAAACCTAACTGTTCCAGAAAAAACCACTCCTATTGCACGCCTTCCAGCTTGGCAATATCGATCCAAGTCTTCATGACCGAATCGGGATTTAAGCTGAGAGAATCAATACCCAATTCCACCAAGAAACGGGCAAATTCCGGATAATCTGAAGGTGCCTGACCGCAAATGCCAATTTTCCGGTTGTTTTTCTTGGCTTTCTCAATCACCATGCGCACCATTTCTTTGACACCTTCGTTCCGTTCGTCAAAGATGTGCGCCACCAAGGAAGAATCGCGGTCCAATCCCAACGTCAGCTGGGTCAAGTCGTTGGACCCAATGGAGAATCCATCGAAGATCTTGCTGTACTCATCCGCCAGAATTACGTTACTGGGGATTTCGCACATGACATAAACTTGCAAACCATTTTCGCCGCGCTTGAGTCCGTGTTTTTCCATTTCTGCCAACACCTGGCGACCTTCGTCAGGGGTCCGACAGAAGGGAATCATGGGAATTAAGTTGGTCAAGCCCATGTCATCGCGTACGTGTTTGATGGCCTTGCATTCCAACCCAAAGGCTTCGCGATAGTTGGGATCGTAATAACGAGAAGCACCACGCCAGCCAATCATTGGGTTTTCTTCTTTGGGTTCAAACTGAGCGCCACCCAGGAGGTTGGCATACTCGTTGCTCTTGAAGTCCGACATGCGGACTACCACGGGGTTAGGATAGAATGCAGCAGCAATCATGCCCACGCCACGGGCCAGTTGGTCGATGAAGAACTGAGGCTTGTCATCATACCAGGAAGTAATTTTGGCAATCTGCTGCTTCACCGACTCGTCTTGGAGTTCGTCGAAGTGCATCAAAGCCAAGGGGTGGGCTTTAATATGGTTGGCAATGATGAATTCCAAACGAGCCAAGCCCACACCATCGCAGGGCAGGGAAGCCAAGCTGAAAGCTTCTTCTGGATTGCCCACGTTCATCATGATTTGGGTGCGGGTGCGGGGCAAGTTGTCCAAAACGGTTTCTTCTACATCAAAGGGCACCAAGCCTTTATAAATTTTGCCTTCTTCCCCTTCGCTACAGGAGACGGTAATGTCCTGTCCGGTTTTAATAACTTGGGTGGCATTGCCGCAACCGACAATCGCGGGAATGCCCATTTCCCGAGCGATAATGGCGGCGTGGCAGGTACGTCCCCCTTGGTTGGTGACGATGGCGCTGGCCTGCTTCATGATGGGTTCCCAGTCGGGGTCGGTTTTGTTGGTGACCAAGACTTCCCCGGGTTTGAACTCATCAATGCGGTGGACGTCCATGATGACCCGGGCTTTGCCCTGTCCGATCGCTTCGCCAACGGCACGACCGAGGGCTGCCACATCGCTACTGCCTTTGAGTTTGTAGCTGCGCAGGACGTTACGCGCCCTTTGCGACTGGACGGTTTCCGGACGGGCTTGGACGATAAACAGTTCGCCGTTTTCCCCATCTTTCGCCCATTCAATGTCCATGGGGGTTTTGTAACCCCGTTTTTCGGAGTAATGGTCTTCAATGACACTTGCCCACTTGCCCAAGGTCAGCACTTCATCATCGGTGAGGGCAAATTGGTTCCGTTCTGGTCCGGGAACGGGAACGTTTTTGGTCATTTTGCCGCCGCCGATGTCGTAGATCATTTTCAGTTCTTTGCTGCCCAGGCGTTTTTCCAGAATGGGGCGGTAGCCTTCTTTCAATGTGGGTTTGAAAACGAAATATTCGTCGGGGTTGACCGAACCTTGGACCACGTTTTCTCCCAATCCGTAGGCAGCGGTAATCAGGGCGGCGTTTTCAAAGCCAGTTTCGGTGTCGATGGAGAACATGACTCCGGAAGAGGCGAGGTCGGAACGCACCATTTTTTGCACGCCTACGGAAAGAGCCACGTCAAAGTGGTCGAAGCCTTTGACCACCCGATAGGAGATGGCGCGATCGGTGAAAATAGAAGCGAAGCATTTGTGACAGGCTTCCAAAACGTGTTTGACGCCGTGGACGTTGAGGTAGGTTTCTTGCTGTCCGGCGAAACTAGCGTCGGGTAAGTCTTCAGCGGTGGCACTGGAACGAACGGCTACGTCGGTGTCGTAGCTGGTTTCATGACAAGCTTGTTTTTCTTCTCCTTCAAAGCGCTCGCAAAGATCGGCGCTGCTACCGTAGCGCTCGCAAAGTTGTTGGTAGGCTGTAGCAATGGCTTGTCTGAGTTCTTCGGGAAATGGGGTATTGAGGATGAGGGAACGTGCTTTTTTACCGCGTTCGCGTAGGTTTTGTAGGTTTTCTACGTCTAAATCTTGGAAGAGTTGGCGAAGTTTGGTTTCCAAGCCAGCTTGCTTTACAAAGTAGCGATAAGCGTAGGCGGTGGTGGCAAAGCCAGTCGGAACGTTGACGCCTTTAGCTGCAAGCTGCTGGATCATTTCGCCTAAGGAGGCGTTTTTCCCGCCAACGAGGCCGACATCATCAATTCCTACTTCTTCAAACCAAAGAACAAATGATTGTTCTTTATCTTCTTGTGGTGTGGTTTTTGGTGCTTGTACAACCATATTTTGTTCTCCCAGATGAATTCTTCGTTATGCGTTCATTTTATCAACCTATTTCTAGGAGAACAGTGGTAAAAATCAAAATTTCTATTAAATTTCTCAAAAAATGTAGAGATCTTAATTTAATGTTAAAACTTTGTTTGATGGAATATTTTGCACTTAAAATGTTCGCTTCTGCAAAAACTGACAAACTTTCGGGATATAAGGATTTTTTGACAATTGCTCCATAATTCGGACAGGTGCTGGTTTCGCTTTTATAAGAAGGTTGGGCACGCCACCAAGTGCAATCCCCCCCTTGTCAAATTTGCCTTGTGTTTTGATTCTTAAGTATTTTATTTGACCATATACGTTGGCTGGCCAAATTTGTGAGGTACACTTCCCTGGTTTAAAGCCTCAGTTGGAGCAAGCTTTGTGGCCCTCAAGGCAGGATCGAACCTACTATAGTATTTTTATATGAGATGTGTACAGATCGCCTTTTATATAGAGGGGGA